>JAGZNE010000008.1:0-32957 GCA_018363825.1 Atopobium sp.
TTCTGGAGTAGCTAAAAGTGTTCCCTCTCCTATCTTTACAGCTGGTTTAAGTGAAGAGTTCCAAAGCTTCTCATACCCTGAAGGCTCTTGGGATTCTTTCTCGTGCTCAAGATAAACATCAATATCCGCTTTTGCAGCAAGATATGAGCTTTTAACAGAACAAACCGTATCAAGCGGTTCGCTCAATACTGACAAAATCAGATAGGCAGATAAAATCTCTCCAACACTCATCTGACCTATAGAAAGCAGCATAACGCCTGTAATTATGGCTACGACTTGCGTGAAATTTGAAAGCGCCGATGGAAGATTCTTTGATAAAGCACTGAAAAAACTACTTCTTTTTACATAGAGGAAATACTCATCGTTAGCCGCCTCATAAGCATTTTCAAAATAGTTCTCTGCTCGTAGCACATTAATCGAGAGTTTTTCCTCAATTATGCGCCTGCCGATATCCAGCCAGCCTTCTCGGTTTTTCATTGACTCAGTCAAAATCTCATTTGTTTTCTTGCTCGGATAATCAATAATCACCAAGTAAAAAGGGATATATAGCAAGACAAGCAAACCAATCCATGGATTTACCGTAAACGCCACAATTGCCAAAACAAAAACTGCTAAAAGACCACCTAAAAATTCAACACTTACTGCAATTTGAACACCACTGAAGACAAAGGCCGCCATAGTGACTACATTAAGATAGTGTCCGGTTTTCTTTTTTGAAAAAACACGAAGAGACATCTTTAAAAAATCCGATATCGCTACCTCAGAACTAGCAACCGCAGCTTCTAAATTAAGCTTTTGCGGAATCCAAACAGTGAGAAAAAAGCTTAAGCAAAGCGTTACAAGCGAAAGGAGCAACAACAGCCCTAGCTTTTGCCAAACACCGTCAACAGCTTGCACATTAAGCATACTATCAATTAAATCGCCTGTAAAAATACCCAGCATTGCAACGGCAATATATCCAATTGCCAAACCAAGGACAGATAGAAGCATATGTTTTCGTATAACAAATAAGTGTGAGAGACGTTTATTCATACACATCATTTCCAAAATATCATTAGCTTAAAAACGCAGTAAGTAATTCAGCCTCCTTTCTAAAACATTAATTACCTGCACTTATAGAATAAGAACTTAATAGATTCTTTAAGGTTAAAAGCGGGTTTCTCGTATAAAATTGCGTTATCACCCTATAATTTGACGCAGGAAAATATCGTTGAAAGGCTGATTATGAGCGAAAAGCGACTAACTCAAGCACTTCAAAATATACTTGCCAATGGGAATTCTCTTGCTCAAGGTGACGCTTCAAATGTCATTTTGAGTGCACACTACGAAACAGAAGAGTCTGCTAACCCTCATATCAGAGGATTTTTTACACTCACTTCTGCTTTTGATTTAGCAAATTTAGGCCAATTTTCTACAAAACCTTATGGAGACGACATTGTGAGTCTCTCAATACTTGCTCGTAAAAACTATTTTGGAAGTTTTCTTTTCTTTCTAATGCCTTCATCAGAAGATTTCTTTACTTTTACTACAAACCTTATATCAAATAAAAATACACTGCCGCAAAATATTCATCCAGCTGATATTGAACAAATCTATACACTTTATACTCAAATAATCATTACCTATTCCGAGAGAAAACCAAATTGGGAAGCTATTGTTACTTCCTTGCTTATAGCGCTTATTACCTGCCTTTCTCCTGATGCTCACTATACGTTCACTCCAGGTAACACTAATGAGACGGTTGCTCTTATTCTTAATGAAATTACTGCTCATTCAGAAAGTATTACGCTTGCTAAACTTTCAGGAAAATACTCATATACACCAACTTATCTCTCTGAACTTCTCAGACAAAAATGTGGCAAGACTTTTTCTGAACTTGTTTTAGAACAAAGAATGGAACGAGCAAAAACGCTGTTAATTCATACCAAATTGCCTGTCTCTACTATTTCTTCAATGATTGGCTATGGTGGAACAACAGAGTTTTATAGGAAATTTAAGGGCTACTTTTCTATTACACCACGTGAAATGAGAAGCGAAACTTTTTAGTCATATTACAATTGAGGACAAATCTCATCTCCTACAGAAGTCCTTCCCATAGACATAGTGCTTTGAGAAAGTAGGGCTTCTTGCAGGTCTTTTGGTAGTGTGTCTGCTACCACGATATTCTCGCCCGTAAAAGGGTGCTCAAACTGAACGTGCCAGGAGTGTAAAAACTGTCTGTTAAGTCCAAGGTTAAGACTTGTATCTTTTTTACCGTAGAGCTGATCGCCGACAACAGGATGACCAATGTGGCGCATGTGAACTCTAATCTGGTGTGTGCGACCTGTATAGAGATGGCACTCAAGAAGCGAGTAACCCTCGCCTTTTCTGCCCGCTTCAAAGCGCTCAAGCGTTCTAAAGGTGGTAATAGCTTCTCGTGCGCCAGGCGCGTCTGATACGGTCATTTTGAGACGGTCTCGCGTTGAGCGAGCAATGCCCGTTTCAATGGTGCCAGAATCGTGGGCAACATAGCCTTGCACCAGCACAATGTAGCGTCGATCAAGTACGCGCAACCTAATGAGGTCTTGAAGAGCCTTTTGAGCCTCATTTGACTTTGCTGCCAGCATAAGACCAGACGTATCCATATCAAGTCGATGCACAATACCAGGACGTTCTTCTCCCTGAAGCATTCCTAGGTGTTCGTAGCCACAGTGGGCAACCAGCGCATTTGCTAGGGTATCATCAACGTGGCCAGGAGATGGATGGCAGACAAGGCCAATCTGCTTGGAGAGCACTATGAGGTACTGGTCCTCAAAGCGAATATCAAGGGGAATATCTGGATTTGGACGTAAAAGCCCTGTTTGAGGCTGTGCGTCTGGAAGAGACACTAAGAGCCTATCACCCAACATAAGTTTTTCTGACTTAGAGGTAGCCAGCGTAGCGTTGATGGTTACTCTTCCCTCTTCTACTAGCTTTGCGCAGGCACTTCTTGAGGGAAGCGTATCTTGGGCAGAAAGGAACGCATCTAATCTGACGCCGTCCCCTTCTGGTCCAACTAGTATGTCAACGATACGCTCATTCATTGCCGCTACCCTGTTGCTGCTTTTTGTCCCAGATTATCCAGTACACAAAAGCAAGAAGGATGCCACAAGTTACAAAAATATCTGCCACATTAAACACGGCAAAATTGACAAACGTTGTAGCAAAGAAATCAGTAACTTGACCATACAAAACACGATCAATAGCGTTACCAATTCCGCCTCCTGCAACGCCTCCCAAAAGCGCAATAAGAGGCAACGGGAGGTTCTTCTCGCGAACTACAAAGCTCACCAGAGCAGCGATAACCACTGCAGTAAGAGCCACAAAAAAGAGGGCATTTCCAGAGCCCACAGAAAACGCTGCACCGGTGTTACTTACGTGGAAGAGCTCCATAACACCTGGGATAAAAGGTACTGCGGTTCCCTCTGGAATTGAGGTTCGTACCCAGAGCTTGGTTACCTGGTCAAGCACACAGGCAACAGCGCCCGCCCCGCAGAGAACTGCAAGGCGGGTCACTAGTGTGTGAGTTGTATGTTGCTGCTGGTCCGTGTTCATTTACGCAACAACGTCGTGGCAGCGGTGGCAAAGGTGATCCTCACCAAGCTCGCGATAGTTCCAGCAACGGTCACAGCGCTCGCCGTTTGCAGGATAGACGCTTACGCTCAGCTCAGAACCTTCGGAGACGGTAACCTCAGAGCAGACAAATGCCTCAGCAAAGTCAAGGCCAGCATGAGAAATGGATGCAGCCTGCTCAGCGGTAAGGGTAACCTCTGCACGAGTAGCCTGCGTGGTCTTCTCGGTAACAACACCTGCCTCAAGAGCGGTCTCGTATGCCTTAGTGTATGCGGCGCGAGCATCAACCAGTACCTGATATGCAGGAAGCAGTGCTGTGTACTCGTCAGTGCTCATAGGAGCCTTATACCAGTCAAGAAGAGCTGCGTACTTCTGACCATCACGCATAGACTCTGGCAGGAACTGCATAGCCTCATCGGTGGTGTAAACCAGAATTGGCTGCAGGTCATGAACAAGCATGGAGAGAATCTCTGCCCAAACAGTCTGAGCGCTTCTGCGTGTTGCAGAATCTGCAGCATCGCAGTACATACGGTCCTTAGTTGCGTTCAAATAACCGTTGGAAAGCTCAATGATGTAATCGTAGAGGGTACGGAAGACGTTATTAAAGCGATATCCCTCGTAAGCCTCAGTGACTGCAGCATGAACCTCGCACATACGTGCAAGAACAAGACGGTCGTACTCTTCAAGGTCCGCTACAGCAACTGCATCGGTAGCAGGATCAAACTGGCCCTCGAGCTCGCCAAGAAGGAAGCGCAGGGTGTTTCTGAACCTACGGTATGCATCGCCTACCTGGGAAAGAATGGCGTCATCGCAAGGAACGTCAGTTGAAGTGTCAACAGAAGCAACCCAAAGGCGTAGGACGTCTGCGCCACGTTCAGCACAAACGGCATTTGGATCAATGACATTGCCCAGAGACTTACTCATCTTGCGTCCCTGACCATCAAGCGTAAAGCCCTGTGAGACAACAGACTTGTAAGGAGCAACTCCGTAAGCTCCAACAGAAGTCATGAGAGAACTCATGAACCAACCACGGTGCTGGTCGGAGCCCTCAAGATACATATCAGCTGGGAACTTAAGGTTTGGACGGTGCTTGCAAACAGCAGTGTGAGAAACACCAGAATCCCACCAAACATCCAGAATGTCCTTGTTAGCCTTGAGATTGTGGCCGCCACATTTAGGGCAGACGCAAGCGTCTCCTAAATAGGTCTTAGGATCGTCGGTGAACCAAGCATCAGAGCCCTTCTCGCGGAAAAGCTTGATGACAGCGTCAAGTGTCTGGTCATTGATAACGGTTTCGCCGCAATCCTCGCAGGTGAAAGCAGGGATTGGAACACCCCAGTTACGCTGCCTGGAAATGCACCAGTCAGGGCGGCCTTCAACCATAGAACCAATACGCTTTACCGCGTTTGCAGGATAGAACTTAACCTTTGTAAGCTCCTCTGCTGCCTGCTGACGCAGACCAGTCTTATCCATGGAGACAAACCACTGGCTTGTTGCACGGAAGATAACGGGCTCTTTACAACGCCAGCAGTGTGGATAGCTGTGGGTAATCTCTTCTGCAAGAATGAGCGTTCCACGGTCTT
This sequence comes from Atopobium sp., assembly GCA_018363825.1. GTDB lineage: Bacteria > Actinomycetota > Coriobacteriia > Coriobacteriales > Atopobiaceae > Lancefieldella. The sequence continues at coordinate 5,175 of JAGZNE010000008.1, forward strand.
TGAGCCACTGAACAATGACAGGGTTAGCCTCATTGACCTCCATACCAGAGAAGGGGCCACCAGTGCCCTGACCGTCACCTTTGAAGAAGTGGCCGTCATCATCAACAGGCATAGTCTGTGGAATATCAAAGCGAACACCAGCGTTATAGTCGTCTACGCCATGACCAGGTGCGGAGTGAACAACACCAGTACCGTCGTCAAGGGTAACGTACTCGGCGTAGATAAATTTACCAGTGTTACCAAGGTCACCAAAGATTGGCTGCTTGTACTCATTACCTGCAAGCTCAACACCAGTTCTCTTCCAGGTGTTGCCCTCTGAGTCCTGAGCAAGCTTCCAATCGGTATAGCCAAACTTGGTAGCAGCCTTCTCTGCAAGAGCCTCAGCAACAATCTCTACGTGTCCATCGGGAAGCTCAAGAGCAACATAGTTTGCCTCAGGGTGCAGAATAACTGCCTCGTCAGCAGGCATTGTCCATGGAGTTGTAGTCCAGATGTCTACCCAGGTCTTACCTGCATAAGCCTCAAGACCCTCAGGAACCGTAGTTAGCTCAAAGCGAACAAAGATTGCGGTAGAGGTGACATCGTGATACTCAATCTCAGCCTCAGAGAGAGCAGTGTGATCATGAGTACACCAGTGAACAGGTTTGGTTCCTCTATACACAGAACCCTTGTCGTAGATTGCCTTAAAGATCTCAACATCAGTTGCATCGTAATCGTTGACGTAAGTGAGATAAGGGTTATCCCACTCGCCCAGAACACCAAGGCGCTTAAAACCCTGACGCTGGGTATCTACCTGCTCAACCGCCATCTTGCGGCAGAGCTCACGGATCTTCTCGGTAGATAACTGATTGAACTTCTCTGTGCCAAGCGTCTGCTCAACCTTGTGCTCGATTGGCTGACCGTGGCAGTCCCAACCAGGAACATAAGGAGTCTGGAAGCCCTGCATAGCCTTATAGCGGTTGATGATGTCCTTGGAAATCTTATTCTGTGCGTGACCCAGGTGAATTGGACCATTTGCATAAGGAGGTCCATCATGAAGAACAAACTTGTCATGTCCCTCATTCTTCTTCATCAGGAGCTCATAGACGTTGTTTTGGTCCCAATCAGCCAAACGCTGAGGCTCGTTCTGCGCAAGTGATGCACGCATAGGAAAGCCTGTGTTTGGCAGGTTGGTAGTCTTTTTGTACTCGTTTGCCATCAAGCACAACCTTTCTGGGCACAAATAAAGCGCCCGTCCCTCACAGCTGGGACGAAGCGCCACAATACACTTCGTTGTAACCACCCAGCGACGGATTTGTCCGTTTACTCGGCTGGCCTGTCACGGCGACCATTTCCGGCAGCATCTACTAGTACAAAAACCTGTACGTTTGAACTGCAGCTCCGAGGTGATGTTCACACGGACGCAAATGCGGACTTCCACCAACTCCGCTCGCTTGAGATTTGCGCTACCCAGCTACTGTCCTCATCACAGCTTGTGTTAGTAATACTACCACGTCTTGTGCTCATTGAACTAAGTAATACACACGCGTAAACCGTTTTTAACAAATTATGCGGAATCCTAATTTTAAATTTTTATAGAAATAAAAAATGTAGATTGGGTAAAACAAACCTAATATCTAAGTGAGCTCATATCACATTTGAGCCAAACAGGTAAAGGGACGTGTATGGCAGATAACAATAACAAGCACCGTAGATCTATGTCGATGCTACTCTATATTGCAGTAGCCATCTTTGTATATCTCCTGCTTAGCAACACATTATTACCAGGGCTTCTGCGTCAACAGGTACAAACTGTCTCGTACAGTGAGTTCCTTAACAAGATTGACAACAATGAAGTCACCAAGGTAGACCTTAATACGGGCAGCAGAAACATTAGGTTTACAACTGGCTCTGGAGATTCCGAGAAGGTCTTTGAGACCACGCAATTCCCTAATGATTCAACACTGGTTCAGACGCTTAGAGACCACAAAGTTGATTTCTCGGCTTCTATTCCTGACAACTCTACAAACATGCTGCTCTATGCCCTTATTCAGTATGGCATCCCTCTTGTTCTCTTCTTGGGCATTGGCTACTTTATCAACCGTTCCCTTAAACGCGCCATGGGTGACGATGGTCCTTCCATGAACTTTGGTGGCGGCTTTGGAGGTCTTGGCGGCAATCTTGGTCGCTCAAGTGCTAAAGAAATTAAGGGAGAAGACACAGGCATTACGTTTAAAGACGTTGCTGGCCAAGAAGAAGCTAAAGAGTCTATGCAAGAGATTGTTAGCTTCCTTAAGACTCCCGATAAGTACAAAGAGATTGGCGCTCGTTGCCCTCGTGGTGCCCTGCTTGTAGGCCCTCCAGGTACTGGTAAGACCCTCATTGCTAAGGCAGTTGCTGGTGAGGCAGGCGTTCCTTTCTTCCAGATTGCCGGCTCTGAGTTTGTTGAGATGTTTGTTGGACGCGGTGCTGCAAAAGTCCGTGACCTCTTCAAGCAAGCAAATGAAAAGGCTCCTTGCATCATCTTTATTGACGAGATTGATGCTGTTGGTAAGCGTCGTGATGCTTCTCTCAACTCCAACGATGAGCGTGAGCAAACCTTAAACCAGCTGCTCTCTGAGATGGACGGCTTTGATAACCACAAGGGCATTGTTGTTCTTGCAGCAACCAACCGCCCTGAGACCTTGGACAAGGCACTTCTGCGTCCTGGCCGTTTTGACCGCCGTATTCCTGTTGAGCTTCCAGACCTTAAGGGTCGTGAGGCAGTTCTTCAGATTCACGCCAATGATGTAAAGATGGAGCCAGGCGTTGACCTCTCTATTATTGCTAAGTCCACACCAGGCGCATCCGGTGCAGACCTTGCAAACATCATCAACGAGGCAGCTCTTCGTGCTGTTCGCTTTGGTCGCCGTCGTGTTACCACCGAAGACCTTGCTGAGTCCGTTGACGTTGTTATTGCCGGCGCAAAGAAGAAGAACACTGTTCTTTCTGAGCACGAGAAGGACGTTGTGGCTTATCACGAGACCGGCCATGCAATTGTTGGTGCCATCCAGAAAAACGATGCTCCTGTTACCAAGATCACCATTGTTCCTCGTACTGGCGGAGCTCTTGGCTTTACCATGCAAGTTGAGGATGACGAGCGTTATCTGATGAGCAAGAGCCAGGCAATGGATGAGATTGCTGTACTCTGTGGTGGACGCGCAGCTGAAGAACTTATCTTTGGCGAGATGACCAATGGCGCTTCCAACGATATTGAGCGTGCAACAGCTATTGCTCGCGCTATGGTCACGCAGTACGGCATGTCTGACAAACTTGGCATGGTTACCCTCAGCCAGCAGCAAAGCCGTTATCTTGGTGGTGGCTCTTCCCTCACCTGCTCTGAAGCAACAGCTGAAGAGATTGATGCTGAGGTTAGGCGTATTGTTGAAGAGGGCCATCAGCGTGCGCTCCAGACGCTTAAAGAAAACCGCTTCAAGCTGCATGAGATTGCTCACTACCTGCAGAAGAAAGAGACTATCACCGGCGAGGAATTCATGAACATCCTTAAACGTGAGAATACCTTTGCGCCTGTAATTGAGAACACCAATGAGGAAGGCTCCTCTACTTCTTCAGCAGAGTAATTCTCTCATCAACAAAATGAAACGGCCATCTGCGCTTGTAGATGGCCGTTTTTTGTGCCGCGATTAAAGGCATTCCACCAAAGCTATCGAGCAAAAAGTTCCCAAAAAGCAACAGCAGATGATGCCGCAACATTGAGTGAATCTACCTGATGAGACATGGGGATGATGGTAGTAACGTCACAAGCCTTAATGGTTTTCTTATCAAGACCATAGCCTTCACTACCAAAGAATAGTGCAGCTTTTTTACCTTTTACCAGCTCTTTATTAAGAGGTACTGCAGAATCTGTGAGTGCAAGTGCACACGTAGTAAAAGAATGAGCTTTAAGCTTTTCAATAAGGTCCGGTGAAGTTGTCTCTTCATCCAAACGAGTCCATGGCACCTTAAGAACCGTTCCCATAGAAACGCGCAGGACACGCCTTGAGAGGTTGTCGGCGCACTTAGCAGTCAAGATAACAGCATCTACATTGAGGGCCGCAGCTGACCTAAAGACAGCACCAACGTTGTTGACGTCTACTAAATCTTCTAGTACGGCAATATGCTTTGACGAGCTTAGAATCTCTTCTAGCGATGCACCTTGAGGTCTCCTCATGGCACAGAGCACTCCTCTATTCATCTTGTAGCCAATAAGCTGTGTAAGCTGCTCATCTGGAAGAATGAAAATAGGAACGTCATCTGTCAAAGGGTGGAACTTCTCGATAATTTGCAAAATATTATCTGTGTGAGAAGTGTTCGCAAGAAATGAAAGCGGCTTGCAGCCTGCGGCAAGCGCAGTCTCAATCACAAAATGTGACTCACAAATCATGACGCCGCGAGTTGGGTCAAGACGATTACGAAGCTGGTTATCAGTCAATCGAGCATACACATCAAGGCGGCTGTCGTCAGATGAATCTATGTGAATAACTGGATGTGTTGCCATAAATAACGTACCTCTCGCCTCTTGATAGACAGTATTCTCTCACTCTTGAGGCAAGAGTAACGTCATGTATTCCTAGATTACTTCTGTAGCAGCTTTCTCTTGAGGAAGAAGCTCAGAGAAACCAGCGAGACAGAGAAACAGACAAGTGTGCCCTGAAGCGCAATCTGAGAATAATCTGCAGTATCAGGAAGCTGTGACTTCTTCTGAGCTTGCTGAGGCTTATCGGGAGTGTGCGTCTCAGGTGTTTCTGGCGTAGTCTCAGGCTGCTTCACATATACGTGAGTCCAATTTGCAGTAATGGCTGGCTGAGAAGTATCACTTGTACCAATAACAAGATTGACTTTTAAATGCTGGTACGAATCAAAGTTATCTGGATCTGCAGATGTAGGGGTAAGCAGATATTCAATTCGATACTGACCAACAGGCAAGGTGTCATCTTGATATGAAGAATAAACAACATCCTTAAAGTGATTAGAGAAATAAATAGCATTGCCGTCGGCATCAACGACACGAGGTGTGCCATCTGGCATATAAGTCATATCGATAGTAAATTGACCATTCTCAAACAACTGAACATCGTAGGTATCATATCCAGGAGTCCTACTGATAACAATATCGCCATTGTGCGTAGCAGCACTAACAGGGAAAAGCTGTGTAATATCTTGCGATTGGATCTCAGTCATAAGACGAGTTGTTACGGCATCAATGTCCAATACTCGCCTTGTTCCTGCATCAACCGTGTGGTCATAGTTGTAAGAAGAGATGGTAGCAGGAGCATTCTGAAGACCAGCGTCAATAGGTTTTAAGGTAGTTCCAGTATCAGAGACATATGCGGTGTGCGCGAGGGTGTAGTAATACGTAATATGCGTCACATACGTAGTTGGACGCGCAACATTACCATCACCATCATAACCAGCAGAAATCGTATAAGAATCCACTTCTTTATGGTCAAGAATGTCATTGCCCACTACCTCTGGAGCTTGGAACAGACCTTGTTTTTCAGTCTTATTTCCGTTGCTATCAACAAACGTTGTGAGGTTACGATCAATATTAGATACACCCACGTGCATGGTATAGATGTAATAGAAGCCATGCTCTTGATCATACGAGAGCGTTTTTTCCAGCTTATACTGACCCATAGGCAAACTGGTATCAATAACAGCGGTATTATCCTGACCAACCGACCCTTGTGCCAGCTGACCATTAGCAATGTAAGAATTAACTCTGTCTCTGTGAGTCTGAATATCATTGTCTGAATCAAATTCAAACACTGGAAGCAAAATTCTACGATCAGTCACACCAGCAAGCTCCGGATGAGCCTGAATGTATGCATCTACAGATGCATCATCTGTTGTATATCTCAGAGAATCATCCGGCGAGAAAAGCGACGAGTCAAACTGCTCTCTATCTAAATAAACAAAATCGCTTACCTTGCTATAGTTTGGATGAGAATCAGTGTTAACTGCCTCATAAGGCTTAACTTGCTCAAGAGTATCAAACGATGTTGAATCATTGCCAACAAGCGAAGCAAAATCAGAAGGAAGAAGCTCATACGATTTGACATCAGTATGCAGTAACAACTGATTAGTAGAATGAGAATTTGATTGGCTAGTTGAAGCAGTAGCTACAGCAATTTTAGGAAAAGCTGAAATGCATAAAAGAAGTACGGCAAGAGCAGTACAAACACATCTAATATTTTGCGTAGTACTATTGACTCTAGTTGATGACATACGCTATTACTCCCCCTGCAATTGAAAAATAATTATTTCTAAATGTCGTATATATTACTCCAGTTTTGTTCATCTCCTATAGAAAATAATTCCACGTAAGTTCCATAAAATATGTGGTGAATATGCACTACACTAAATGAATGTGTCTTTGACTCATTTGCAGAAAGTCTGTTTGTCAAAACACACTGATTTTTGCTATGTAACTTCGTTTTTATAAGGAGTGCTCCTTGGCTAAGCACTTTGCAAAAAGCTCTGCTTCTCATACCGCTAACCTACAACCTCTTTCTTCAGAGGAAGCTACAGAGAAAGCGCCTTCTCTTAAAGACTCAGTACCAAGCCTTGGCGATACTGATATGTACGTTGCTCTCAATGAAGAGCAGGTAAAAGCCAATCAGCTTAATGATTCTTCACAATCAGCGGAAGCGCCAGAAGAGCAGGCAGATGATCTGACTGTCATTGCTCCCCTTGATAGCGCAGAGCTTGGAGAAAAAGAGGAGGCTCCCGTTGTTCACAAGAAACATCAGTGGTGGAAGATACCTGCTGTGCTCGTTGGTATTCTCGCCCTTGTGTATGTGGGTGGAGCAATCTTCTTTAACTTCTTCTTTATGCCTCAAACCAGCATTTATGGTAAGGACTACTCCTTAAAACCGGCTTCAGATTTACAGGCTTCTAGAGCAAACGAGGCCTCAAATTACTCCGTCCAAGTCTCTGGAAACGGCGTAGATTTAACCATCAAAGCATCTGACATTGATTTGACGTACGACGCAGCTGGATATGCTCACGACGCTATTAGCCAGCAGAATCCTTGGATGTGGCCACTGGAGATTACTCGTAGCAGGTCCCTAAGCCCACATGCAACCGCTTCGTATGATACAAGCAAGGCAGACGCACTCTTTAATCAAAGAATTGAGCAGGCAAAAGAATCTGCTCAAACTCTAGAGAACAATGGTATTACCTACGATAGCTCGGCTAAAAAGTTTATTTTTGCTGACGACGCTATTGCTACAAGACTATCTCTTGAGGGTGTCCATAAAGACTTGCAAACCGCTTTTGATAATCTGAGCACTACCGTACAGCTTGGCCCAGAAAGCCTCATAAGTGCAGAAGACCTTGATACTGCCTTGAAGACTGCTAATTCATACGTTGCTTCTGCAGTTGATTTGATGCTAGGCGATTCTGCTGCATATCAGCTTGATCAAGACACCATTGCTAGCTGGATTAAGTTTGATGAGAACCTCTCTATTTCATTTGATACAGACGCCATTACCAAATGGGTCAACGAGACACTTGCTCCTGCAGTAGATACTCGTGGAACTTCAAGAACGTATAAGCGCTGGGATGGAAAAGAATTCACTACAAAGGCCGCTGGTGCATACGGTTGGGTTATTGATAATGATGCTGCTGTAAAAGCTATCTCTGACGGTCTGTCTGCTGGTCAGGCAACAAAGATTGAACTGCCTACAAAACAGTCGGCCGATACATTTACTAAACAGGGCGAGCAGGACTGGGGCGGTCGCTATATTGATGTTGACCTTACCACTCAGCATGCTGTTCTTTATGGTGATGATGGAACCATTCTTTGGGAAGCCGATGTAGTAACAGGTATCCCAGACGGACATCACAACACCCCAGAAGGAGTCTGGTATATTACCAGCCACATTAGAAACGCTCGTCTTCTTGGCCCAAATGACGAGAATGGCAAACCAGGTTGGGATGCACACGTTGACTTCTGGTTGGGTGTAAAAGGTCAGGAAGTTGGTTTTCACAACGCTCCATGGAGAAGTGCATTTGGTGGAAATATCTACAAAACTGGTGGTAGCCATGGCTGCATTAACCTAAGCTATGAAAACGCTCAGAAACTCTTTGATGTTGCCAAAGACGGAGATCCAGTTATCATTCACTACTAGGTTTTTCTTAGAGAATAAAATTATGCGCGCTTCAGAATTGTTTTCTGAAGCGCGCATTTTTTATGTCTTACGGAAGATCTACAACACGCTCTTTGTTTGCCATAAAATCAAGATACTCTGAACCTAAGCGAGAAGTGATCAATGAACTGGCAGAAGGAAATTTGCTGGCTGCTTCAACAAAACCATAGTCTCCTGTGCCGTAATTAAATGTCGCAAGTATATTATCAGACAGAAAGGTTCCTCCACCATCTGTATCGTATTCATAGTAGGAGACGGCAGGTAATTTGCGATTGCTTATAGCTTGAAGAGTATAAGCAGTCCCATAAAGAATATATTGATCAAAATCTTGTGATGAGAGAGAAACTGAATATAAAGCGACATCTTGCTCGATTGTTCCAATGATTTCTCCATTAACACTTACAACCCACGAAATGCCACCGTCTAATAATTCATTGTCTTTCTCTACAACTGATAAAATTGGACCAGATATATACACGTCGTTTATATTGCAGGTATAAGTCTTATATTCTCCAGACTCAAATTTCTCATATGAGAAAATATTATCAGCTGATTGCTCCCTTATAAATTCCACAGCTTGATGTTTTAAAAAATCGAGGTTTCGCTCCCTAACCGCTTCGGGTCTAAACCAACTACATATGAATACAACGGCAATGAGCATTACCCCAATAGTAAACAAAACTACTTTTCTTTTACGTTGCATCTTCAGTTACCTCATCATTACCGAATAATAATGAAACTAACTAAAAGCTATTGTAACAATTGTTTACTCTTTAATCGTTTTAACTTTAAATCCAAAATAGTAAATGTGTCCTAACCAAACAATGACAAGGACAATACTGCCAACAATAACGCCTTTCATAAGCATGGCAATCAGACCTACAGCCATGACCAAGGTTACTGTAACAAGGATGCGTATTTTAGTCTTAACAGTCATCCCTTTTCCAGCTTTAAAATCAGCAAGATTATTTTGGTAAAACTTTGTATTAATAAGCCAATTATTGAGTCGGTCGGATGATTTTGCAAAGCAAAATGCAGCAAGTGCCAAAAATGGAACAGTTGGCAAAATGGGAAGCACTACACCAAGCACAGCAAGTGCCAAGCTTATACAACCTAGTGCCATAAAGGCAACGCGTTTAACTGACATAAATACTCCCCACTGCTTTTTGAGAGAGTTTACCATGTTTAACAAAAAGCAGTAGGGATATTGCTCAAACCAAAGTACTTCTTATATAAATTTATTTACTAGCAACGCCTAAAAACGTGGCATTTGACCTCCGCCAAAGCCCATATTCTTCATCATGGACTCCATGGCACGGCGACCCTTCTTTGCATTACCGCCCTGAGTCATAGCCTTCATCTTGCCCATCATCTTATTCATCTCTCCCCACTGACGAATAAGCTGATTAACTTCCTGAACGCTACGACCAGATCCCATAGAAATGCGACGACGGCGCTGACCATTAATAATCTTTGGACGCATGCGCTCTTCTTTGGTCATGGAACGAATGATAGCTTCAATCTTTCCCATAGAGCTATCATCCACACCACCCTGCTGGGCCATCATACGGTCACCACCAGGTAAAGCACCAATAAGCTTTGCAAGACCGCCCATCTTGCGAATTTGGTTCATCTGATTGAGCAGGTCATCCATAGTAAAGCCTTCACGCAACATGCGCTCAGCATCTTCAACCTGCTTCTCATCTGCTGCCTGTTGGGCCTTCTCGACAATAGAGATAACATCACCCATGCCAAGGATGCGCTTGGCCATACGATCTGGGTGGAAAACCTCAAGTGAATCGGGTTTCTCGCCCATAGAAACAAACTTGATAGGCTTGCCGGTAACCTCACGTACGGAAAGGGCACCACCGCCACGAGCGTCGCCATCAAGCTTGGACATGATAACGCCGTCAAAGTCTACGCGCTCGGCGAAGGTGCTAACAACATTGACAATATCCTGGCCGGTCATGGCGTCGACAACCATAAGAATCTGATCTGGCTTGACGGCACGCTTAATAGCAACGGCCTCTTCCATCATTTCTTCGTCAATTTGAAGACGGCCAGCGGTATCGACAATTACCAGGTCGTTGAGGTGATCAACAGCCTCCTGGATAGCCTGAGACGCAATAGCAACTGCGTCTTTGCCATCACCACGATAGACTGGCACGCCAATCTCTGAACCAAGTGTTTCAAGCTGATCTGCTGCTGCGGGACGGTGAACGTCGCAGGCGGCAAGCAGAGGATTCTTTCCCTGGGACTTAAGTAAGTAGGCAAGCTTTGCAGCTGCGGTTGTCTTACCGGAGCCCTGAAGACCAACGAGCATAATGACGTTTGGAATACGGTTTTGTGCCAGCGTAAGCTTGGACTCGGTTGAACCAAGCAGCGCCGTGAGCTCATCCAGAACAATGCGGACAACATTTTGGGCTGGAGACAGAGACTCCAGCACGTCAGCGGTCATGCACTGCTCTTTACAGCGGCTGACAAACTCCTTAACTACCTTGTAGTTAACGTCAGCCTCGAGAAGAGCCATGCGAATTTCTCGCATTGCTGAATTGATATCGTCCTCAGTGAGACGGCCCTTTCCGCGCAGAGCGGAAAATGTATTTTGCAGTCTATCTTGCAGGCTGTTAAACATTACTGAACTCCCTCACCAACAAGTGCTTCACAGAATGAACGAGCATCAAACGTCTGAAGATCATCAATTGACTCGCCCACACCAATACGATAAATAGGCAGGTTAAGCTGATTTGAAATTGCCAGAGCAATTCCTCCCTTTGCTGTGCCGTCAAGCTTAGTGACAATAAGACCGTCCAAAGACAGCGCGTCATTGAACTCTTTTGCCTGGTTAAGGCCATTTTGACCGGTAGTTGCATCAATAACCAAGACAACGCTAACAGGAATATCCCCTGCGCGCTTTCTGGTAACCGAAACAACCTTAGCAAGCTCACGCATCAGATCGGATGAGGTGTGCAGACGTCCAGCAGTATCAATAAGCACCAGCTCAGTGCCTTGTTTTTCTGCCGTTTCAACAACCTCAAAACAAACGCTTGCAGGATCAGCGCCACGCTCTCTGGTTACTACCTCAATACCAGAGCGATCTCCCCATACCTGCAGCTGCTCAATTGCGGCCGCGCGGAAGGTGTCAGCACCGCCAATCAAAGTCTTTACGCCATTAGCATGTGCACGGCCAGCAATCTTGCCAACAGTGGTAGTTTTACCAGCACCGTTAATGCCCACGAACAAGACAATAGAGGGCGTATCCGTAAAAGGATCTCTTTCTGCAACAGGAAACTCTGCCGTAAGGCGCTCTACAAGGGCGCGGCGAAGCTGATCGGAGCGCATAAGGTTTTCTCGCGCTGCACGCTCGCGCAGGTCGTCGGTGACACGCATAGCCACCTCAGCGCCCATGTCTCCCATAACAAGAGTGTCTTCAAGGTCATCCCAAAAATCTTCGGTGACCTCGCCGCCCATATAAAAGATTTCGCTTAAAGTCTCACGAGAACGCTCAAGACCTCGGCGAAGATTGTCCATAAAGCCCATTAGATATCAACTACCTTTCCGGTTGTCTTATCAAGCCTCTGAGAGACAACATGGCTAACACCATCTGCCTGCATAGATACACCGTACAGAACATCAGCCTGCTCCATGGTGCGCCTCTGGTGAGAAATAACAATCAGCTGAGTAGTCTCTTTGAGCTGCTCAATGGCATCAAGCAGCTTGGAGAGGTTGGCGTCGTCGAGCGCAGCCTCAACCTCATCAAACACGTAGAACGGAACAGTGCGCGTTCTGTATACAGCAAAGAGCAATGCCAAGGCGGTGAGGCTCTTCTCGCCACCTGACATGAGCATCATCTTGGTAATGCGCTTACCGCGCGGCTGAGCCACAATCTCAATGCCTGTCTCGGAGAGATGGTCTGGATCGGTGAGCTCAATATGAGCATGACCTCCAGGGAACAGCATCGAGAAGATCTCGGAGAAGTTCTGGTTAACGCGGTCAAAGACAACAAGGAATCGGCTACGCATCTTGCGGTCAATAGCCGAGATGATTTTCTTCAGCGAAGTTCGAGCAGCCTCTAAGTCAGCTACCTGCTCGTTAATGTAATCAGCACGCTCTTTGAGGCGCTCGTACTCATCCATAGCTACAGCGTTGACAGGACCAAGTGCCTCAAGCTGACTCTTGAGCGACGCAGCAAGGCGTTCTGCCTGCTCTCTATCTTCTGGCTCAGGAAGCGTCAATGCCTCGTCCAATGAGGCGCCCGTAGCAAGAATGGCCTCGATGGCGTTTTGAACCTGAACCTCAAGCTTGCCAATCTCAACGCTAATCTGGTTAGCAGCGTCTTTCTCTTTTTCTACCGCAAGCGCAGCTTCAGAAGCAGCGTCTTTTGCCTCGGAGATGGTCTCTCGCAGCGTCTCGGAGTCTGCCTCCGCCAACGACGCGCGATCCTTGAGCCTAGACGCCCACTCAAGCGCCTTCTGGTGCAGAGCATCGTAGCGCTTGTACAGCGGGTCTACGCGCAACCTGATTACCTCAAGCGCATGCGTTGCCTGCTTAGCAGCAGCAAGCTGCTCATCCAGCTGAGACAGACGCCTCTCAAGCTCTGCCTGGCGAGAAGCCATGCTCGTTGCGCGCTCTTTTGCAACAGTGAGGTCCGTCTTTGCATCCGAAAGCTCTCGGTTAGCCCTACCCTGAGAGCGAATGGCATCCTCATGCTGGTCCTGCAGCTCTTTGAGCTCAGAAGCTAGCGACTCCATGCGAGTCTTAGCCTCTTCAGCCGCACGCTTGTGCTCATCAATGTGTGCACGAGCCTCTTGAGCGCGCTCTTTTGCCTGCTCTCGAGAAGTGCTCACCTGCTTTAACTCAGCCTGAGAAGACGCAACCTGTCCCTCAAGACGACCTCGCTCCGCAGCAATAGATGTAAGCTCACCGTTGAGGCGAGCAACCTCACCCTTGGACTGCGCGCTTTTCTCGCGAACTGAAGCCAGCTCATTCTCGCAATTGGTAACTGCAGAGCGCGCGGCCTCAAGATGGCGTTTTAGCGCTGGAAGTGCGTCCTCAAGCTGGCGAATGCGACGTTTGCGCTCGAGAGAGCCGTCTTCAGCCTGAGATGTGTGTCCCAGGACCAGACGACCATCTGGATAGAGCAACGTGCCATCGAGGAGCATGTAAAGTCCACGAGGCTCAACGTTGCGAGCAGCGTAGGCGTCATCAAGACTCTGAGCAACAAAAACGTGACCAAAAAGCGCCTGCACAAGAGCTTCGGCACCCTTCTGCGCAGATACGTGCTCAAGCAAAGACGTTGTATGTGCAGGTGCAGCAAGAGCTGGAGTTGCGTCAGAAAGAGCAACCAACGTAGCCTTGCCGTCCTCAGAAAGCGTCTGAACGCGCTCAAAGAGCGTCTGAATGTTTTGCTGCTTGTCTACAACAAGCGCGGAAAGATCTTCTCCCAAAAGCTGCTCAACAAGAGCCTCAAACTCTGGCTGAACCTCAAGATAATCAGCAAGTCTGCCAGAAACAAGAGAAGCGGTTGCTGCATCCGCAACAAGCTTTTCTGCCAGAGGACTTCCCTTTTGGACTTCCACATCAAGTGCACAAAGTGCCTCAAGCGTAGCTTCACTGCTTGAGAGCTCCTGGCGAGCAGTACGCTCTGCCTCGCGAGCCGCCTCAAGTGCAGAAGCACGCTCAGAAATCTCAGCGACAAACGCCTCGGACTCCTGACGAGCTTTCTCAAGAGCCGCAGTGAGCTCTGCTTCTTTAGCGCCACTATCTTCTAGAGCAGCACGAGCAATCTCAAGCGCTTCCGTAATCTGAGTCAACCTAGATTCAAACATCTGGTCTTCTACCTGCGCATGAGCAATCTGCTCTTCAAGCTTTACATACGCAAGCGTTTCTTTATCAGCGGTATTACGCGCACTCCGCTCAGACGCAGTGCAGTCAGAAATCTTTACATCAAGAGCACGACGCTCGGCAATTGCTTGGTTAGCCGCCTCTTGGAGCGCGTTCACGCTCTCCGTCAGATCCGCAACCTTTGCACGAATTGTTGCCAGCTGACCAGAAAGCTCTTCGTTCTCTTTTGCGGCGTCTGCCTTCTGTTTATCCATCACAGAAAGCTGCATACGCGTGTCAGAAAGGCGAGAAACCATGTTCTTGCCTTTCTCCTCCAAAAGACGCATGTCAGATCCCATACGACCAAGAATCTCTTGCATGCGACGGCGCTGCTCACCCAAGTCTCCAACAAAGAGACCCTTTTGCTCAAGAAGTGACTGGAGCTTTTCAAGCTCACGGTTTTTCTCGCCCGCGCGATACTGAGCAAGCTCAATAGCAGCCTCTGCCTCTTTAGCGCGTGCCTCCAACTTGCCATGCGTAAACTGCAGCTGACGAAGGTCATCAACCGCAAGCTGAACCGTCAAATCTTTGAGCTGAGCGGATAGATCTTTAGCGCGAGAAGCCTTGTCTACCTGCCTCTCAAGCGGTTTAAGCTGGCGGGTAATCTCGCGAGAAACCACTTTGGCTCGCGTGAGATTCTCATCCATGGAAGAAATTTTGCGCTCCGCACGCTCTTTGCGGCGGCGATGCTTAGAAATATCTGCTGCCTCTTCAATAAGCTCACGACGCTGTTCAGGACGGCTAGACAAGATGGAATCGAGCTTGCCCTGAGAAATAATGGAGTGGGTATCTTTGCCCAGGCCAGAGTCATGCAAAATGTCCTGGATGTCCATGAGTCTTGAAGGAGCACCGTTAATCAGGTACTCAGACTCTCCAGAGCGATACATGCGCCTGGTGATGCCAATTTCAGAGAAATCAATAGGAATAGTGTGGTCGGAGTTATCCAGAACCAGCGTTACCTCAGCAACGCCCACCGCTCCCCTTGCTGATGAGCCAGAGAAGATGACGTCTTCCATAGCCTGGCCACGGAGCATCTTTGCGCTCTGCTCGCCTAATACCCAGAGAATTGCGTCAGAGACATTGGACTTACCCGAGCCGTTAGGACCAACGACAACGGTAAGACCGGGGTCAAAAACCATCTGAGTTTTATCAGCGAATGACTTAAAACCCTTAAGTGTCAGCGATTTTAGATACACGGGTACAGAGTACCTTTCTACCTTAGGTGCATTTCTGCATCAGCATCAAGCGGAGTATCATCCACACCAAGACGTACCAGTGCGTCTTGAGCGGCTTCTGACTCTGCGGCTTTCTTTGATGGTCCCTGTCCACGACCCACCTTAAGGCCGTCGACAAATACCACAGCGGTAAACGTTGGTGTATGAGCAGGTCCACTCTCGCCAATAAGCTTATATTCAGGGGTAGCCTTGCCTTTAGCCTGTACCGCTTCTTGCAAACGAGATTTAGGGCTTACCGAACGAACTGCCAGCGCTGGAGAAATGTGAGGTCCAAGCGTACGAATAACAAAATCGTGCGTTGGATCAAAACCCGCATCAAGGTAGAGCGCGCCAACAATGGACTCGTAGACGTTCTCCAGAGCAGACTTCATGCCACGCTTTCCCGTGCCCTTCTCGGAAATTCCCATAACAATTAAGGGAGAAATTCCTAGAGCATCAGAGACAATGGAGAGCGTATGGCCGGATACTAGAGAGATTTTCAGCCTAGTAAGCTGGCCTTCATCCATATCTGGATAACGCTCAAACAGCTCCGTTGCAATAATGGCACCAAGAATTGAGTCACCTAGAAACTCCAGGCGCTCATACGAAGCAGAAACAGGCTTGCCCTCCACCGCCGAAGGGTGTGTGAGGGCAGCCTCGATAAGTTCTTTATTGGTAAATGTGTGACCGCAAATAGCTTCTGCAGCAGCTACTCGTTCATGCAATTTCACGTATAAAACCTACTTAAGCAGCAAGAATAGCATCTACTGCGTCACCAACGGTAGCAATCTCATCGATGTTTTCTGCATCAAAGGTCATATCAAACTCTTGCTCAAGGTCTGTGACAAGCTGCAAAAGATCAAATGAGTCTGCACCAAGATCTTTAAATGAGGTACCCTCTGTGAGCTCAACGGAATCGTCAAGGTCCAGTGTCTCTCTAACAACGTCAATTACCTTTTCAAGTGTTTCTGTGCGATCCATACATCCTCCTTGCACACAACAATGACGCTAGTAATTTTACCCCGTGATGGGCGTCTGTATGATGACATTACTAAAGCTGAAACAAACAATCTTAAAAAAAGTAAAGCCCACAGAATTGTCCATGGGCTCCACCATAGTTATAAAAATTTTTATAAACAGACGCTTTTACTACAGCTGAATTGACGAAGAAATTTTCTCAATTAAGTTAGCGCGCACCGCATTTGCTGCAGAAAGTGTTCCTGCGCACACAGCAGAAGAGCTGGTAGCACCATGTCCTTTAAGTACAAGTGCAGAAACACCTAGCAAGAAGGCGCCGCCAACAGAATCTCCTGAAAGTTCCGCTGCTGTAGCCTTCAGAGCATCCTTCAAAAGAAGTGCACCAAACGCAGCCTTCTTGGAGGAATTAATTGCGCCTTTGAGGCTAGACATAATAAACTTGCCTGTGCTCTCAATAGATTTTAAGGCCACATTTCCTGTGAAGCCGTCTGTCACAATAACATCAAAGCGGCTTCCTAAAATATCAGTTCCCTCAGCATTTCCACCAAAATTGATAGCCGCTTCTGCAAGAGCCGCATGATATGAAAGAGCAAGCTCAGAACCCTTGGTTTCTTCAGAACCATTGCAGAGAAGTCCTATGGTTGGGTTTTCAATTCCAAGCGATGCATTGGCAAAAGCCCTACCCATTTGTGCAAATTGCACCAAAACTTCTGGACGCACATCAGCGTTAGCACCAGTATCCAAAAAGACTGTTTTATGACCACCAAGTCCAGGAAGAATCAGGGTAAGTGCAGGGCGTTTTACGCCCTTGATGCGACCAATACCAAAGGTAGCTGCAGTAAGCACTGCTCCTGTAGAGCCTGCCGAAAAAAGACCGTCAGCCTCTCCAGCCTTGACTGCCTGCGCAGCCCTTACAATACTGGCGTCTTTCTTCTGCCTAACCGCATTGGCAGGGTGTTCGCTCATGGCAATAACTTCAGTGGTTACCAAAGCCTTTGCGCGCTCATGCTTGCTTGCAAAAGGAGTAACAAACTCATCAGCTCCGGCGAGAAGAACCTCTAGCTCTTTGTCCTTCTCAAGAGCCATACGAACTCCCTCAAGAACAACCTCAGGGCTTTGGTCAGATCCCATAACGTCTACACAAATAACGGGCATGATAACTCCTTAGTGCTATAAAAAAGAAGGCTGGCCCCTAAAGAACCAGCCTTCTTGGCCATACGATGTATGAGTGTTACTCAGTAACAACAACCTCACGGTCCTTGTAGAAGCCACAGTTAGGGCATACGTGGTGAGGAAGCTTTGGAGCGCCGCACTGTGGGCATACAGAGCGAGCTGCTGCGTTAAGCTTGCTGTTTGCCGAACGACGGGTGTGGGTTGCGCCGCGGCCCTTCTTTTGTTTAGGTACTGCCATCTTAAACCTCTTTTGCTCTTGCTAGCGCCCCTAAAACATATGAGGGCGCGACCCATTCACATAATGCGTTGGATACTATACCACGTACTGACACATTTTGTACGTAGATACAGCATTTCTTCACCATTTAGGAGAAGAAATTTTATTTTACTCTTCCGAATCCGGCTCAATCACAAGATTTTTGAGAGCCGCAAACGGGTTTGAAGCAAGCTTTTCTTCTTCTCGCTTCTGCTCAATCTGAGCTGCATGACCGCAATCCTCTTCATTCAGATTGCAACCGCATACTGGGCAAAGTCCCTTGCAGTCGGACTTGCACAGTACAACATAAGGCGTCTCCATAACAAGCGAAGGCAAAAGAGCCTCTGCAAGATCGATGGTTTTATCGGCATTTACTAAAACGTAATCTGCCTCATCTTCATCATCTGCAGAAATTACAGGCTCTTCAAAGAGATAATACTCATCTACCTCTGCGTTTAAAGAGAGATGTGCGTCCTCAAGACAACGGTCACACGTACCAACTGCGTCAGCACGAAGCATTCCGGTAACCAAAATGCCCTCACCCGCGTTGGTAAGCACTAGATCATAATCAATTCCCATAGGAAGAGAAAATTCATGCTCCCCTAGCTCATACGAATCTTCATTGAGATGACCCGCATAAGAAACGGTATCGCCTGCATTTGCAAGGCGATCATCTAGTGCATAAAGAACTGGTTGCATTGGAATTACCAGGCAACGTTATTGCTGGTGTTACGAGGACCAGAGTTCTCATCAAGTGTCTGACGAACACGAGAGACTGAATTTGTCAGGCTCTTGAGGTTCTCCTCAAGGTGAGCAAGAACGGTATCTGCATACTCCTCAGCGTTGTAGCGAGTATCGCGCTCATACTGCTCTGCCTGGTCACGAATGCCATCTGCCTGCTGCTGAGCAAGGCGGACAACCTCCTGGTCACCAGCAAGAATCATAGCCTGCTGCTGTGCGTCAGCAATGATGGATTCTGCCTGAGCACGCGCGCGCTCAAGGGTCTCATCCTCTTCCTTGATGATGCGACGAGCGGTTGCAAACTCTTCTGGGAAGACACGACGAATCTCGTCAAGCAGCTCGTAGAAGTCCTGGGCATCAATAATCTTCTTGTTACCGCCATCCATAAAAGGTGACTTAGCCTCAGTTACCATCTGCTCAATCTCAGATACAAGGCTCTCAATTTCCTCGCCTGGCTGCATCCAGGGCTCCTTTCAATCCAATACATAAGCTGTGTTATATGCAGTTTTAGCCCTTATGAGCACGACGCATAAAACACCTTTTTAAGAATGTTAGCAGAATATAATGAAAATGCAGGGCAAATATACTTAATTACCGCAATTATGCAGAGCATCAAGCTTTTTAATGACGTTCTTTGGTACCAAAAATGATACATCTGCGCCCATAGCTGAAATTTCTCTCACAATTGAGGAAGAAATATAGCCGTACTCTGGACTAGACATAACAAAGACGCTCTCCAGCTCAGGAGCCATATGAGCGTTAAGATCTGCCTGCTGCAGCTCATACTCAAAGTCTGTCATAGCTCTTAGGCCCTTAACAACACCACCTGCGCCGCGAGCATTGCAGAAATCAACCAGAAGACCTTCCATGGGCTCTACAGAAACGTCCACAAGTCCTTCATCTACCAGAGCGTCTTTGAGCATCTGTACACGCTCTTCAAGAGAAAACGTAGTTCCCGTGCCGTGTTTGCGCTTGGAAGCTGCAACAGCTACCGTAACATTTTCAAAAAGGCGAGAAGCTCGTTTGATTACATCAAGGTGTCCGTTTGTGACGGGATCAAAAGTACCTGGTACAACTACGTGAGTGATGCTGTTCAACGTATCTCCTATCCCTCACAACGAACAAGTAAATCAACTTGAGCAATACCATAACGCTTACTCTTAGAAAGCTCAAAGTTATCAAGAGAAACTGAATCAGATTTATGGCTATGCTCATAGACTACTACAGCATCTTTTGTCAGACTTCCCGACTGAGTCAAGTCTTTGAGCAGCTTGGATACTACCTCTGCCTCAACCGCATAAGGAGGGTCCAAAAATACCACGTCAAAAGGACCTCCAAACAGCTGGGATGACTCAGCTAAGCGCGCCGTATCACCACAGATAACACTCATCTCAGAGGTGCTTACGCCAAGAGATTTAGCCGTACGCTTAATGCGATCGCACGTCTTTCTATCTTTATCAACAAAAGCAGCGTATAGCGCTCCTCTAGAAAGAAGCTCAAAACCCATAGCACCTGAACCTGCAAAAGCGTCGAGCACTCTGGACTCACTGAGGTCAAGACCGCGAGAAGCCAAGATGGAGCTTGCAATAGCCTCACGCGTACGATCAGTGGTTGGTCGCGTAGTCCCCTTGCCATCAGGGGCCTCAATTGCACGACCTTTCCATTTTCCGCCAACAATCCTCATGGGTTTCTCGCCACCAAACCTATCTTGTACTGCAGTTTACCTGCAGGTTATTACTTATAGCCAAGCTCTTCAAAGTAGATACCAAAGCGATCTTTTGCCTCAATTCCCAGCGTAGCGTAGGTGTCGCTGGTAAGATTTGGGTCCTGTGCAGTAATTGTCAGGGCATCTATATGGGCCGCCTCAATTAGATCTGCGTCTGCATAAAGGTCAGAAATCTTGAGCGTGGTGCCGCCCGACTGACGGTATCCCAAGGTTTCTCCCTCGTGCCTAAGCTCAAGGTCAAGCTCTGCCAAGCGCGCACCGTCGGAGGTTTGCTCAAGGGCGGCTAAGCGTTTTCTTGCGGTAGAGCCTCGCTTGGCGTTACTGGCAAGATAGACGGTTCCTGGGAAGTCTCCTCGACCAACACGGCCTCTGAGCTGGTGAAGTGTAGCCAAACCAAAACGATCTGCATTAAAGACAATCATGACCGTAGCGTTAGGAACGTCAACGCCAACCTCAATGACGGTTGTAGAGACTAGAATCTGTGTCTTATTTGCGCGGAACTTTTCCATTACCTGATCTTTTTGTGTCTCAGGCAGTCTGCCGGTCAAAAGATCACAGGTAAAGTCCTTGAAAACGGTCTTTGAGAGCTCCTCATATACGCGAGTTGCACTGTAGAGCTTACCGTTTGTACGAGCGGCCTCAGGAACATCTTCAAGCTCTTCTTCAGAATCGCTTGGTTCAATTAAAGGACAGACCAAATACGCCTGATGACCCGCTTGAACAGCTTCGGCGACAGCGGCATATGCTTGGTCAAGGTTTTCTGGCACACACAACTTGGTGGTAACGCCAGCGCCTGCCTTTGGTCTTTTGGTAATGCGAGACGTATCAACATCTCCATATAAAGAAAGTGCCAGCGTACGCGGAATAGGCGTTGCGCTCATGGCGAGAAGATCTACGCCCTGCCCTTTTTTACGCAGTGCTGTTCTTTGATCAACGCCAAAACGATGCTGCTCGTCTACAACAGCAAGGGTGAGCTGCTTAAATACCACGCTATCTGAGAGAAGCGCAGTGGTGCCAAAGACAATGGACAAAGAACCGTCGGCTAGGCAAAGTTCAATCTGTCGCCTCTCCTCTTCTGAGGTAGAACCCGTAATAAGCGCCCACGTAATTCCCGCAAGTGAAAGCAAGGGGCCAATCTTTTGAGCGTACTGCTGAGCAAGAACTGAGGTAGGAGCCATCACAGCTGCCTGAGTTGAAGAATCTGCTGCTGCAGCCAAGGCAACGGCAGCAACGGCTGTTTTACCAGTACCAACATCACCCAAAAGCAAGCGATTCATAATGCGTGGTGAAGCCATGTCAGAAAGAATCTCTTGAGCAGCATGGTTCTGCTCGTCAGTCAGGGCAAAGGGCAAAGCCTCAATCAGAGCCTTAACTTTAGGTCCATCTATAACGTGCTCAAAAGGCCTATGACCCGCAAGCTCAAGATTTCTCCTGGCCAGAAGAGCAAGCTGCAAACTTAAGAGCTCATCAAAGGCAAGACGGCGACGAGACTGTTCAGCTGCGTCCAAACTGGAGGGAAAATGAACCTCACGAAGCGCCGATGAGAGCGACATGAGGTGGTGTTTGGTGACAAGCTCTGAAGGCAGCCAATCACACACGCTTCCCGTGTCCGCCAAAGCTGCTGACATAATACGACGCATCCATGCAGGACTCACGCCCTCGGTAGCTGGGTGAACAGGAAGAATTGCTGCCTTTGAAGGAGCTTCTTTGGAGTGAGCCTCTTTGGAGCGGACCTCGTCGCTTGCATCAGATTTTGCCGTGCTCAGAACTTCGTAGAACGGTGACTTCATCTGACGGTAACCGTAGGCAAAGAGAACCTTACCGCTTAGCGCCACTTCATCGTCAACGTGAATCTGCTCAGCTATCCAAGGCTGCCTAAAGAACGACGCCGTAAGCACGCCTGTATCATCCACAACCTCAATCTCTACAATGACCATTTTAGGACGTGGACGCTTAGTCTTAACCGAGGCAACACGGCCCGTAATGGTAGCGTCCTCGCCTATCTGCGCAAAAGCAATCTGCACTCGATGGGAAAAATCGAGGTAGCGATGAGGCACGTTGAGTAAAAGGTCTCGAACACGCAGAATGCCGAGACGCTCAAGCGCCTCGGCACGATTTGCATTGACATACCTTAACCTGGTCACGCTATCAACAAGCGAGCAGGTATGAGCCACTCGCTCTGATGCGGGAGCGATGCTTACCTTGGAATCAGACATGTCCTACTCAATAGAGAAGATAACTGGATAGAGTGGCTGCTCGCCGCGCTGAGCGTCAACCTCAAGGTCTGGATAGGTGTCCTCAATCTTGCTGGCGAGAAGATCGAGCTGCTCGTCAGAGAAGTCTTCACCTGCAAGAATGGTGAGGTTGTCGCCCTCTTCCTCCTCTTGCATCTTGGCAATAAGGTCAAGCGTGACCTTCATGACATCAGAGCCGACAACATCAATGGAGCCGCCCTGGATACCCATGACATCACCATCGTGAATAGGAGTGCCATCAGCTGCAGAAGAATCGCGGACTGCGGTGGTTACCTCGCCATAGCGAACGCCAGAGATAGCGTCAGTCATCTCTTCTACAAGCTCTTCAAATGGAGCGCCATCTGCAACAACAAACATTGCAGCAAATGCCTGAAGAACAGACTTGGTTGGAATAACGGCAACCTTAACATCCTCACATGCGCTTGCAGCAGCCTCTGCTGCCATACGAATGTTGGAGTTGTTTGGCATAACAATGACCTGGTCTGCATTGGCCTCTTCAATTGCAGCAAGAATATCTGCAGTTGAAGGGTTCATAGTCTGACCACCAGAAACAACAACGTCCACGCCAAGAGACTTCAAGATTGATGCAGCGCCAGAACCAGCGGTTACGGCAACAAAACCGAGTTCTTTTCTAGGTGCAGTAGCAGCCTTCTTATCTTCAGCGATCTTCTCGGTACGCTCCTTAGCCTCAAGATCCATGTTGTGAATGAAGACCTCAAAAATCTGGCCGTACTGAAGCATGTACTCAAGAACCTTGTTAGGAGTATTTGAATGAACGTGAATCTTATAGTCTGGGTTTGCGCCAACAAGAAGCTCACAATCACCCATAGTTGCCAGGAAGTTCAGAGCTGCATCCTCGTCAAAGTCAGGACTATCTGCCTTAAAGAGGAACTCATTGCAGTAGCGATACTCAGAACCCTCCCAGTCATCGTTGAGCTCAATCTCAACCTTTGCGCTGGTAGCAGCCTTAGCATCAGAAACAGAAACGGTTGTCTGGAAGTCAGTAGTCTCAGTCTTACCAGTAACGGCATTTACAAAGCCCTCAAGGAAGGTTGCAAAACCAAACGCACCAGAGTCAACAACACCATTCTCTTTAAGAACGGGAAGAAGCTCAGGAGTGCGGGCAACAGACTCATATGCCTCAACAACCAGGGCGTCCAAGACCTCAACTGGGGTGAGCTGAGACTTCTCAAGGGAGTCTGCCTTAGCAGAAACGTCTTTAAGGACGGTAAGAATAGTGCCCTCAACTGGCTTTCTAACAGCCTTAAACGCAACTTCCTTACCGCGGCGGAATGCGTGAGCAATATCCTTTGGAGTTACTGCCTCAGGATTTTTAGCGTCACACAGACCCTCAGCAATACCACGAAGAATCTGAGACGTAATAACGCCAGAGTTACCACGAGCTCCCATCAAAGAGCCGTGAGTGATTGCCTTTGCAATATCCTGCATGTTTGCATCTTGAGGAAGATCTTGAACCTCACGAACAACGGTACCCAAGGTAAGGGACATGTTAGTGCCGGTGTCTCCATCTGGTACAGGGAAAACGTTGAGCTTGTTGATCTCTTCTGCTTTGTCTGCAACGGCAAGGGCTGCTACAGGGAAGCATGTACGAATGACATTTGAAATCACGTTAGACCTCAGTTCCTACTCATTTGAAGCAAAAAGCTTAGCGAGAATTACGCATGGCCTCGATATGTACAGTTACATCAACACATGAAAGCTCTGCAATTTGCTTAAGCAAAAACTTTACTGAGCTCTCAAGATTATCGACAACAGACGCCATGTTAACGCCCTGCTCAACAACAATGTGAAGATCAACCTGAACTCCCTTAGGAGTTGGGGTCACATCAATACCCTTACGAAGTCGGTACGTTGGAAGAAGACGAGCAACACCTGCTGCCTCATCAATCTCTGCCATGCCAACAACGCCATAACATTCCATAGCTGCATAGCCCGCCAGGTCAGCAAGGCAATCATTAGAAACTCTTAGTGTTCCGGGAACAGCGGTAGTCATTACATAACTCCTCTCGCAAGAACCAGGGTTAGTCATTGTTATTTAGTATACCGCAGAGCACATTTATTATTAAAGCGGCTTATATATACAAGTTGATAACCTTGCAATTGACAAATCTTTTTCTTGTTATTTAATCTTGGTGTAATAAATGAAAAACATTCAAAAGCTGTCTAAAAGCCATCTAATTGTGAATGTTATATTCATGCTTTGACAACACAATATATTGTGCTATATTAATTCGGCTATTTGGAAATTTTAGGCGCAGAGGGCGCCTATCCTATGGAGGTCTTACTCATGTCGAAGGTCTGTGATTTCTGCGGTAAGCACGCCGTTGCCGGTCGCTCCATCTCCCACTCTCACCGTACTGTGGCCCGCACCTTTAAGCCAAACATCCAGCGTGTTACTGTCGTTGTCGATGGCCAGCGCAAGAAGATGAATGTTTGCTCCCGTTGCCTCAAGTCCGGCAAGATTGCTCGCAACTAAGCAACTCAGCTCGTCTTACCTCAAATTTAAAAAGGTCGCTTCGGCGACCTTTTTTCTTAGCTCGATTATCTGTCGATAACCCCAAACATATCCTGCTAGGGCTTATCGTCACATGTTGGGGCTTTGTAACTCAAACGCAGCCCCAACGCGACTCGATGAACGTTTTAGTTCCAAAGCTGCACCAAAAGACAGCCCTTCTCGCACCTTACCAAGGCATTGTCTGATTCAATGATATTTGAAATACCGTCGTCTCCCAGTAAGGTGAACTTCTGGTGATCAAGATTCCACTTCATGCCAGTCTCAGAAACCTCACACTCCTCTGACAAAGCTACAAGAGAAATCTTTTTACCTACATTGACAGTGTTCAGCTGCCAAGAATCCACCTGGCCAGCAACTAAAAAGCGCATCTCAAAGTCATTCTCAATAACTCGAACGCTTGCCTTGCCCGTCTTTGCCCACGTGGCGAGAAGACCAAGCACTACAAGCTGGTGATCAAGGTGGCCACCAGATGTGGAGACAACCGTGAGAGAGAGCCTGCTATCTCTACGAATTGCCTCATATTCAGCTGATTTCAATGCTAGCGCCAGGTCGGTATCGTACTTGTCCGCATTAAACTTCATGCAAGGTACCTGCTGCTCTTTAAGCCAAGCCAGAGTTTCTGGTGTAGCCGAGTCAAAGTCTCCAAGCGCAAGTTGTGGAATCACGCCGGCAGCGTGACATGCGTCTGCACCATGGTCGACCGCTATCAGGTAGTCAGCGCTCTGGGCGCAGGAAGAGAGCGTCGTGTGCGAAACCGCCTCTGGGGATCCGCCCATAACAAGGACCTCAAGGGGTTTCTCGCCAGAAGGAACGCTGGTCAGAGGACGCTCGTAGTCCTGAAGGCGCAGAAGCGACAGCTCGCCGTAGGTGTGGGCAAAGATGTTAGAGTGCTCGCGCATAAAGACGGGGTCGCGGCCGTCATGATCATTGTAGAGCGCTACCACAGGAAAGCCCGCATTTTGTGCTGTCTGTGCGCCAAACGGAGCATCCTCGAAGACCCAGGTAGTTGCCTTATCGGTGCCAAGACGGCGAAGAGCCTCAAGATAAACATCAGGCTCAACCTTGTCCACTCCCCCCACATCTTCTGTTGAGACCACTGTTTTAAAGAGGTGCTCAATACCTTGAGCTGCCAGAGCTGCACGAACTTCTCGCACGGGAGTTGACGAAGCAACGGCCATAGGAATGCCTGCATCGTGGAGTTCCTGTAAGAACTCCTTTGCACCGGGAATGATTGAAACATGATGTTGGTACTGATCAGTTACGTACGCGCAGAACTCTTCATACAAAGCTTCCGCTGTAATAGGCAAATCCAGCTCATCAACGCAAATCTGACATCCACCAATGAGGGAAACAGCCTCTACGCGGTCAAAAATATCCGAATCAATAGTCTTGCCATATTTAGGAAGAACAGCGCCAAAAACGTTATGCCAAACGCGCATTGAATCAACAAGAGTTCCATCGCAATCAAAAATTGCACCGGTCACCTGCATAATGCCTCCGTAAACAAACTTATTAGTTGCAATCGTGAAATATCTACTCTAAGTAGGGTAAAGTATCTCACGTTTATAAATTGTTTTCATGGAGGATGCATGGCACGTTATAGCTATCATTGCACACACTGCGACAATACCTTTGAGATTGAGCGCCCAATGAGCCTGAAGATTGAAGCTCCTCAGTGCCCAAAATGCGGACATGAGACTGAGCGCGTTTACAACACCTCAACCATTGTCTTTAAGGGCAGCGGTTTTTATAACACCGATAGCAAAGGAAAGTAATCCAACGCTTTTTTGGCTCTCTAGACCGCTCATAAATCGTATTTGTGAAGCTCTTGTTGTGATACACAGCAAGAGCTTTTATTTGCGCTTAAGGACCGCCATAAAGTGAGCGTCGCAATCAGCAGACGCAAAAGCTGTCTGCAAAAATCCCTCTGGTGTAATGCACGTATCGAGAAACTCTTGTGCTTCTGTCGTTAAACATGCACGCGAGGGACACTCAAAAAGACTTTGCACCTCAAAGTGAGAGCCCTCTGAACTTGCAAGAAAATCATCTACAACCTGCTGATTCTCTGAATTTGAGAGCGAACACGTTGCATAGACTAAATAGCCACCAATCTCTACACGGCTGCTGCAGCTCTGCAAGAGTTTGGTTTGTAAAGCGGTAAGCTCTCCTCCGTCATACAGACTTTCTGGTGACAGGTTCCACGCAATCTCTGGATGGCGACGAAGGGTGCCCAAACCAGAACAGGGAGCGTCAATAAACACCACGTCAAAGCTCTGATTAAGCTCCTCTGGAACCTCTGGTGACATAAACTGTGTAGCGTCAAACGTGAGTGATGTAACCTGATCTGAAAGGCCAGCAGTTTTCAATCTTCTTTTTGAAACGTGGGACTTTCCCTTTACAAGCTCCACCGCAGTAATCGGAACATCCTTTTTACCAAGTACCTCAAAAGCATGAGAGAGCAGCAAGGACTTAGTTCCTCTGCCCTGTCCAACCTCAAGAAGAGCATGGTGAGCATAGGAAGCGGTAAGAAGAGCCACAAGTTGAGAAGCTAAATCTGCAGGAACAAGCTGAACTTTCTTTACATATGCGTCAACGTTAAGTTGAGCAGGATTTTTTACCTCACACACATCTGGCAGAACTGTTTGCTGTAACTCTAAAGAGCTGCTCTGCAATTGCTGCTCTGATACGCTTCTTCGTAGAACATACACGGGAGCTGGGTTTTTAAGATTAAGAATGAGTTTTTGAGCAGCAGACTCTCCCAGCGACTCAATAATCTCCAAACAAATCCATTCAGGAATACCTGACGCCCACGAAAGCTCTGAAGGTGTTTTGGGATTCTTTGCACGCGTA
>JAGZNE010000009.1:0-31900 GCA_018363825.1 Atopobium sp.
TGCGGAATTTACCTATAGTTAAATCTTTTATATGACGCTATTCATTTTCTAGCATATTACATGAAGTTTATGCATAGAGATGTATATCAGGTAGTGCGAGCGCCTAGCTGCCTGACTATCTTGATTAAGAACATGTCGATTCTTCGGTAGAAGCTACCAAAGCTGCGCTATTTTGTGCGCCAGGCCTAAAAGCCGACGCTAACACGCCGCAGAATCATAATCACCCGCACATGAACTGCCTCCCATTTCTTATGTCCAAGAAATGGGAGGCAGTTCAGTACTGGCTCTCTTTTGACGTGTAGGTGTTTTGTAGTGGATTGAGCTGCTTACTTTCCACTTGCCATCTTAGCTGGATACCACTTTTGGAACCAAGCCGTAAACAGACCCATTCCAATAGGAACCAGGTTGTTCACGACAACCAAAATGCCGCCCACTCCATTTTGAACTGCAAACCAACTCCAGATGGCAGTTAAAACGTACATAGCACCCCAACAAGCAGCCAAAATATAGTTTGTCTTCATGAACAGCGGATTGTTGTAAGCACTATCTCCACCGTAGCTGTACTTAACGTAAGCAGCGCAGAGAGGTTCTTTAGTCAGGCACGAGGCCAACCACATAAGACCAAAAGCCAGGTAACCCAAATTGACAATCAGGTTGCTGTCGCCATTTCCGCTCATAAAAACGCCTGCAGACAATGCTCCGACCAGGGCAAATGAGATTCTATCCCAGATGGTGAACTTGAAGTTCCTCATAATCAGCGGCATCAAGGCAGTAACAAGCAGCACAATCATGGCGCCAACCTGAGAGTCAAACGAGGTTGCAGTCCAGAAGGTAATCCAAGGGAGCAGCATTGTAATCATCTGCGGATTTTTCCGTGCGTTGCCGGCTTCTTTAGCCGACGCGTCCTGCGCAGCTTTAGTTGAACTACCAGGCGTTGGACCAAAATACTTGTCCCAATCAATCATGAAGGAAAAATCGCCCTCAACGGTATACAGATGCTTGCCCAGCGCCTCTGGTCCGCTAATCTCGCCACGAGAAATGGACTGCCACACCTCAAATGGAGTGTTGAGCTTTGTGGTGGTAGTGAGGCTGCCGTCAGTAAAGACCCTGCTACCGTCTTTGCCCAGCAGAATCTGGTAGCTACGTCCAAGATCGGTGTAATTCATCTCAAGCACGCGATCTTTTCCGTCGTAAGCCGTCTTGTCGTACAAAGCCGCCATCTGGGAGGTGAAGATATGGTCAAACGGTAGCTGCTCAACGGGTTTCTCGCCAGCGTTTGTGTTGCTCTGAGCGCTTGTATCACGAGAAATTCCCCAGCTTGCGTCCGCCATCTGCTCAAACATTTCTTTTGGATACAGCAAAACTTTGAGCTCGGCCCTTGTCTGGTTAGAAATGCCGCCCTGCGCATACTCAGTACCAGCCTTTTTGACAAGCGCAAGGTACCGGTCGGTGCGTGCAGAAAGCTCCTTTACGCGGAAAAGCTCACCCTGGCCGCAGAAAATGCTCTCATAGTTGCCCTGACCAAGAATGTGATCAAACATCTTGGTAACGCTATCGTAATTGCCCTCTGAAGAATAAAATCCGCAGGTAGATATTAGGACGTGCTTCTTGCCTGTCATGTCATAGCGAGATTCGTGCGCGCCACTTCCATATCCCCTGTTTGCATCGCTCATGAAGGGCAGACTCATGGGGAGCTGGCGATCAATCAGGTTCTTCAGCAGTCCAGGCACGTTGAAGTAGTAGAGCGGGAAGCTCCAAATAACCAGATCGGCCCAAAGCTGCTTCTGAATGACCGTTTCTTCGTCATCCGACATAATGCACTTACCAGGCGTGTTCTTCCAGCAGTGGAAGCATCCCTTGCAAGGCTTGATGTCCATGGTGGCAACGTTGAGCTGCTCAACGGTTACGTCTTCATTGGCGTGCTGCTCGGAGACGCCCTCGATGAAGCTCTTTGCAAGACGCAGAGAATTGCTGGCTTTACCCTTGGGACTGCCGTTAATCAGCAAAATGTTCATGCTGCGCCTCCAGCTCCTTCATGCACTTCTCGCTCCATGCTCTGAGCATTTCCTCGTGCATCTTGCCGTACTCTATAGTAAATTTCCAGAACAACGCCTTCTCTGGGTCACCCATTTGCGCTGCATAAGCGGCTACTGCGCCCGTTGCTAGCTCGCTTCCACCAGGAAATGACGAGGCGTTATCTGCGATTCGTTTAAAGAACGCACGGTTTTCCTCGTAAGAGCACTCGCCCCTAAAAAACGTCTGCATCAAAAGCGGAATGCGCAGCACCGAGGACTGAGAGTCTTCCCTCAGCCACCTGTTTAGCTCCTCTTTACCGGCTTCAGTTATCGAGAAAACCTTCTTGTCCGGCTTTCCTTTCTGAGCAACTAGCGTTGAGGTAACCCAGCCGTCTTTTTCTAGCGACTGCAGTTCTCTATAGATCTGGCTTGTCTGAGCAGTCCAGAAGTAATTAAGCGACTGTTGAAAGATGGTTTTAATCTCGTAACCGGACATATCCCCATAATTCAAGAGACCAAGAATTCCCTGCTTAAGCAAATCTCTCATCTCCTTATATTCCACTTGTTGAATATCTTACTAAGATAGTAATTCCACTTGTGGAATATGTCAACGAGAAATTCTAAAAACTTTGATTACTTTCTATCTGCAATCACAACCACCCGCCACGGACATGAAGATTATGATGTCAAAAGTAGTTCACATACGATATACTTTTGCCATGGCAATTATCGACGACATATACGCGAACGTGGATGACTTCGGACTCGTCACCTCCGCCGAGGCGAAGGAGTTCGGCATCCCCAACACCGAACTCGTCCAGCAGGAGCGGCGCGGTAAGCTCGTGCGCGTCGCCCGGGGTGTCTACAGGATGCCCGTCTGGCCCCACCAAGAGGCCGCTCCCTACGCCATTGCGGTGAAGGCCGCGGGCGAGGGGGCCTACCTCTGGGGCGAGTCCGTCGTGGCGCTGCTGGGCCTCACCCCTACTGACCCCACACGCATCTGGGTCGCCTCCCCAAGGAGGGTCAGGCGCGACGTCGGCCAGGGCGTCACCGTGCTGGGCATGCGCCAGGGGGAGAGCACCACGCACTACGAAGGCGTGCGCTGCCAGCGCGCGGCCGATGCCATCCGCGCTGCCGCGCCGAGACTCGGGCGCGAGCGGGCGCACGAGGCCGCAGAGACGGCCCAGCACGAGGGGTACATAACCGGCGGGGAGATGGACGACCTGAGGGAGGAACTCTCATGAACGCGAAGAGGCCGAACAGCATGCGCCACCTCGACGACGCGATCCGCAGGGAGTGCGGGGGCGACCAGGCCGCTTACGTGAGGCTGCGCACGCTCATGGCCAACGCCGTCGTCGTGGGGATGTGAACTGCCTCCCATTTCTTAGACACGAGAAATAGGAGGCAGTTCAATAGCGGGTGGTTTTGTGTTTCGCGCGCTTCTCGCGCTCAACAGGCTAAAGCTTCAGAAAAAAGACTCTGCCATTTCTGACAGAGTCCTAACGTGCGATTATTACGTGCTCTTTATTGCTCCGTCGTTACCTATTACAGGGAAGAAGCGGTGTGCTCGTTACGTTTTCGCGCGTGTCATCACGCTCGTCATATGCGTCGTAGGGAGCTTTGGGGTCATGAACTTTGACTGGTTTGTTGACGTTACACACTTCATCGGTATGAGCAAAGACAAAGTTGATGTCATCTGTCCAACCTGTATGGCCAGTGATAATCTTGGGATTAAGTCCGCGCTGACGCAGTATGGTCTCTAGTTTTGCAAGCGATTCAACAGCAAGTTTATTGTCTTCTGCAAGCTTGTTGATAAAGCTATAACCGCCGTCAGCGCCAAACCAAATGGTATCAGCGGAGAATACATACTCGTCATCAATCAGGTACACCACATGTCCCCAGGTATGGCCAGGGACCAGAATTGCCTCAATTTTTATGCCATCAATTTCAAACACTTCTCCATCGTGCAGAAGTGTCTTTTTGTTTGGAATGATTACCTTTGGTAGCTTGAACCAGCCATTCATTACGCGACGACGGACTTCTCCTGTTAAATATCTATTCTCAACATCGCCAATATAAACCTGCGCGTGGCTAAAGAGTTGGTCGCTATCCGCCTCAATTGCGCCAATGTGATCAGTATCCAAGTGAGTAATCAGGATGTGCTTGATTGCCTTAGGGTCAATTCCCAGCCAGTCCATCTTTTCTTGCAGGCGATCATAGCTATATCCTGCGTCAATCATGATGGTAGTGTCGCCTTTGGTGTAGAAGAAAATGTTGGCTACATACTCGCGTACGCATCTCACATGCTCGTCAATGGCACCTGTATTGAGGGGCTTAAATATCTCTTTGCCGCGGTACACCCACGACATCAATATCTTTTGAAACTTTGAAGCGCTCTTTGACATTGCTTCGCCTCGATTCTATTTTCAATCCGCAGCGGCATGCGACTTAAAAAACAATCCACTAACCCGACGGATTCTACTTAAGGAAAATGATGTCTGAACTTGCCTTTTGGTGTTTGTTAGATTTTGCTAACTAAATATTACCCCTCAACTGCCTGTAGCCTATGACTTTCCGCTAAACGAGTAAAAAACAAACGCCAACGTAAAAATAAATCCTGAACAGCAAAAGCCGCACTCCAAATACATCGGAGTGCAGCTCTTTTGCAGACGTGCAACACAATGTTGCGTTTAAAAAAGTACTCATGAATCACGGGGTTTCTCGCCATTCATGAGTAACGAATGTATGGTGGAGGTGCGGAGAATCGAACTCCGGTCCAAAGCAAATCCTAGGCAGGTGTCTCCAAGCTCAGTTACTAATTAGATCTCAAGTACCGCACACTTAGTAACAGGCGTTTGGTGCTCCAGTTGGTTCAATCTTTTTGTAAGGCATACCAACTACGTCCTTACAAGCATCTCCCTAAAATGACGTCACCCTGAGAACAGGAGAAAATCCCAGTTAGACGCGCTGAACTAAATTAAGCAGCGAGAGCCATACGAGGCTCAAAAGTAAGAGTGTTGTCAATTCAATTTGACGTTACCCCTGTTTTACGTGGCGAGGAGACCACGGCTTGCTGCCCACCGCAAACTCACCTTGTCGAATCCAGTCACCCCCAATAATGAGAGAAACTGCCACCATGCAGTTTTCAATGTTCCTGAATTGCGGACGCACGTAACGTTGCACACAATTCAAAGTGTAGAGAGTATACCCCATGAACTGCCACTCTTTCAAAAAAGATGTGACTATTTTGGGAATGGCTTACTTTGCGACTTACTTAACGGCTTACTTTGCAGACTTACCGTGAGCTTCTAGAACTTGTTTCTCGCGATCAATAAACATGATGAGAATAACCACGAGAAGCGCCGCAGGTGACAGCCAAATCATATGGGTTCCCAGCAGCGGAATGAGCAAGTTACCCACTACCGCACCAGCTACAAAGCAGAAAATAGTTCCAAAATAGAGCAGCGACGTCTCAATGTGAGATGAATCGTGAGTGTGCATATACGCGGCTATTTCTTGCGTTCCGCCGCGAAGGTTGCCAATGCACATGGTTGTGGCAAACGCGTGTCCATGAAGCTTTCTAAACGCCTGGACTTGAATGCCGCATGCAAGTGACGTCAAGCTGTTTGCCAACAGATTCATGTCTGTTGGCAGCAAAGAAACAACACCTAAGAGCACAATCTCAACGATAACCGCCAGCTGTCTCCAGTGCAGATGTTCTTCTCGCGCAATGGCTCGTATGGCATATGAAAGCGCAATACCTATGGCAAATGCCAAAATTGGAAGAGCGTATTTAAGGCACTTTTCAAACGATCCGCTGGTCAGATTTACGCCCAAAAGCAGCAAGTTTCCGGTCTGAGCGTTGGCAAAAACACCGCCGCGTACCAGGTAGGAATAGGCGTCCATCACTCCGCCCGAGAAGGCCAAAAACGCAGCAACTTCTACCGAATCTGACATTTGTAGTGCGTGCTTCAAGACTACTCCAACCAAAATGCGCACATCAGCGACGCATATCACACAGACGTATACGAAAAGCGATGCAGGTTAAATCCTACATCGCTTTTACGATTTTGTTTGGGTGATCATCAAAGAGGTTACCAACGTGCAATCTTGCGCGGATAACCTGTCTGACTAATTTGTGGGGAGTTTACTCCTCGACAAGCTCGAACATCTCAGGACCAACGCCACAAACTGGGCAAACATAGTCCTCAGGAAGCTCTGGAGTGTCAACCTCAACCTCGTAGCCACAAACGGTGCAAACAAACTTGTAAGTCTTCTCTGCCATTTTTATTCCTCTCTCCAAGCGCTGACGCGCTTTTCCTTTTATTCGCGCAGTTAACGCGGACGGCAACTAACCGTGGCCCTTATCCGCGGTTAAGTGCTCATGCAGATAGTAACAAATCTTGAGTGATTCTAAAGCATCATTCCGAAAATAGGAATGATTCTCATAAAATTCGCACGAAATTTTTTGGCGAGAAGTTTGGCGCGCTCCGAGCGATGGCCGCTTCCGCTAGCTGCGCGCTTCTAGTGCGGGCCGCTTCCAGAAGCCGCGCGCTCCTAGTAGCGACTGCGCTCCTTGAGGGCTCGCTGAATCTCGCGATCAGAATCACGCTTAGCTGCAGACGCACGCTTGTCGTAGAGTTTTTTACCCTGCGAAAGCGCAATCAGCAGCTTAACGCGGTTGTGCTCGTCAAAGTAAATCTCAAGCGGAACCAGTGCCAAGCCTTTCTGGCGAAGCTTTCCGTCAAGATAGTCAATCTGCCTGCGGTGAAGCAGCAGCTTGCGCTTTCTATCTGGATCAACGTTCCACACGCCGCCATTTGTGTATGGGTGCAGGTGCATGCCGTGAATCCACGCCTCGCCGTCACGAATGAGGCAGAACGTATCGGTTAGCTGGCAGCCACGCTCGCGCAGGCTTTTGACCTCGGTGCCAGTAAGCACCAGGCCACACTCAAAGGTCTCGCCAATCTCGTACTCATGGCGAGCAGAGCGATTGCGTGCAATCGACTTCTTACCCTGCTGTTTTCCCTGGGTCTCGGCCATACTTACTTGCCTTCCCCGTCTGAAGTTTCTGCTGTATCGGTTTTCTCGCCAGATACTGGATTGCCGCCTGCGGTGAAGCCCTCGGAGATGGCGGCGTCGCGGACAAGCTGCAGAAGCGTAAGAGCCGCTTGCTCGCCCACAAGATCGCGAGCACGAATGGTCATCTCAGTTGCGGTAGCTCTGTCGCCCATGGCAGCGCAATCCTGCGCACACATGAGCAGGCAAACCGCAATCTCAGCGTTGGCGCCTGTTGGCAGGCCCTCAGCCTCGAGCAGATCATTTGCCTCTTCATCGGTAAGACCATCAGGATCTTTAGGAGTGCCTGCAGCCTGATCAAGAGCGGCCTCAAGCGTGCTGTCTTTAACCTCAAAGCGACGAGCAGCTCTCAGACATGCTGCAGCCTGCTCAAGCCTACCCTGAGCCTCAAACCATGCAGCAAAGTTCAAAAACGCCCTGGTCAGATGCCTTGCCTCGCTTGCGCGCTCAAAGACGCCAAACGTCAGGGCAATGTGCTCACGAATATCTCCTGCAATCTTAAACAGGTCAGCCAAATCAAGCCTAAATCCGCAGTTCATTGGGTTCCAACGAATGGCAGTCTTCAGCGCATTCATGGCGTTTTCGTAATCGCCAGTGCGTACGTAAGCCATTGCAAGGTCTCCGTACAGGCGATCAAACGGCTCATGAACGTCCTCAAGCTTGCGAGGGTCGTTCTCCACGCGCCTATACGCTAAACGGTCAAACAGCGTTGGGAACGCAAAATACTGCAGCTCATCTGTGGTTTGGCAGTTGCAATCCACATATTCCTCAGCGTCTTCAGCCAAACGAAGCAGCAGCTCAAGAGTCTCTTCGTTCTGGTCCTGCATCATCATGCCTTCAGCGCGCATCAGCTCATCTGAAAGTGCCGAAAGTGCCATCTTACTCACCTATCATTCAATATCAATCATGCAATCATCTGAGCGGGTGCTTCATAAACCCGCACGTAATCTACCTGCTTATTATTCCACAAGTGCCAAATCAATCTGACCACGAGCCACATTTACGCCAGAAATCTTCACGCGCACACGTCCACCAATACGATACGTTTTGCCTGTTGATTCCCCTATCAACGCCAGAGTCTCCTGATCATACACATACCATTCGTGGCCCAAATCTCTCACAGCGAGAAGCCCGTCGGCGTAGGTACCGTCTATCGTAATGAACAGGCCAAAACGCTCACAACCGTCAATAGTTCCCCACGTTTCTTCTCCCAGACGGCTCTGATAGTACTCAGCCAGCTTGATCTTTTGCGTCGTACGAGCTGCTGCATCTGCCTTGCGCTCCTGCTCAGAGCAGGTGCTACAGATATCTGGGAGTGCGCTCAACTCTGCGCGAGACGCCGTCTGTCCGCGGAGCAAACGCTTTAACGTACGATGTACTATCACGTCTGGATAGCGCCTGATTGGCGAGGTAAAGTGGCAGTACGCATCCGCTCCCAAGGCAAAGTGCCCCTGGTTGGTTGGCAGATAAATAGCTCGTTTTTGGGCCCTGAGCAGCTGTGCATTTACCACACGAGAATAACGTGTGCCGTGGACTGACTCCACTGCTTCTTGCAACGCCGTCTGGTCGCCAATGGCAACACGGGACGCAACGTCTGGCTCAAGCGCACCCATCGCCACAAGCGGAGTAACCGCAAGCTTAAGAGACTCTGGAGAAGGCTGCTCATGCACGCGATATGCTGACTCCAGGTCATGCTGGCTGAGCATGTGCGCAACACTCTCATTGGCCGCAAGCATTGCTTCCTCAATGAGCCCCGTTGCTTGGGTGCGCTCGCGCACCGACACGCCAGTAGGCTTGTTATCCTGGTCAAGCACTACGCGCGTCTCTACGCTTTCAAAATCTACTGAGCCGCGTTTCTCGCGAATTTCTTCTCTCAGTGCTCGGATTTGATTGAGCACGCCAATCATCTCTTTGATTGCGCCAGTATCTTCTCTAGGCACGGCGGAGTCAAGTGCTGTGGCGTCTCCTTGCAGATAGCTATCTACCTGGTCGTAACTGAGTCTTGCTCGTGAGCGAATGACGGAATTCATAGCAGTTGCGCCAAGAATCTTGCCCGAGCTGCTCAGCATCATCTTTACCGACATAGCCAGCCTATCTTCAGCTGGTCGCAGAGAACACACGTCATTGCAGAGCTTTTCTGGCAACATGGGCAACACGCGGTCCACTAAATATGCCGAGCAGGTGCGCATGCGAGCTTCCAGGTCAATGGGAGAATCCCAGTTCACATAGTGAGCCACGTCTGCAATGTGAACCCACAGCTCGAAGCCACCGTCTTCAAGCTTGCGCGCGCCAACGGCGTCATCAAAATCTTTAGCATCTGCTGGGTCTACGGTGATGCACAGCTCTTCTCGCAAATCGTGTCTTGAAGCGTCTTCTGCAAGGGCTTTATCTGCGTCAACGGAGATTTTCTCGGCTTGTCTCAGCGCCTTGATAGGAAATTCCGTTGCCAAACCATACGAAGCAATAGTTGCCTCAACGTTCATGTCCAGATCTTCGGCTGATCCCACGCGGCGCTCGATAGTGACTACAGCAGCGCTTTTACGCGTTGGATACTCTGTGATGCGCGCGACAACCACGTCGCCCTCAAAAACGTAATGACGCTCAACAGAAGGATCTTCGGGAAGCACAAAGAAATCGCGCTGGATGCGACTATCCAGCGGCACCACAGCGCCAAGTGGACCGGCATCGTGGTAGATACCCAAAAACGTCTGAGTAGCTCGCGTAAGCACAAAGCGCACGTTAGCCAGAGGAGTCTTTCCCTTGGCCGAGACCAGCGAAATCTGGACCTCGTCTCCGTGCATTGCCTCATGAATCCCGTGCTTGGCCAGCGCATACGTACCCTCAGGGGTGCTTACGGTAGCAACTCCTGGGCGAGAAAGACTCAGCGTGCCTGTAAGCAACGCCGATGGTCGCTTTGAGACTTTTGCACGCCCCTGACGACGATTTCCTTTATGTATGCGTTTTCTAGCCAAAAATCCTCCTGCAGGTAGAAGTCAGCGCCTTTTGCGCTGACCCAATGAATCTTCTGATATGTACCCTAAAGTGCCTTGTGATAGACGATGTGCAGGTAAGGCGAGAAGTTCCAGGGATCTCGACGGGTTTCTCGACGAACATCTCGACGGATAGACGTCGGAGCCCTCGCCGGGTTTCTCGCCATCCTGCGCACAAAAAGAGCCCCTATGCAGAGACTGCATAGGGGCTCCAGAAGGGATTGGTTTACCTCTTAGAAGGTGCCGCGAATAACCTCGCTGCCTTCCTTCATGATAACTTCCATGTTATCTGGGGTAAGGTCGCGGATGTTAGCAGCAACGTCGCCCTTGACAACCAGGAGGTCAGCAAGCTTGCCAGCCTCGAGGGAGCCAAACTCATCCTCGTGGTGAACCATCTTTGCGCCGTTAAGAGTAGCAGCCTTGATGGTCTCAAGAATGGTAACGCCAGCCTTCTCAACGAAGTCATACATCTCGTCGATGGTGACCCAGCCGTAAGGAGTTACGAAGCTGAAGGAGTCGGAGCCGATGGTGAGAGTGACGCCGCGCTCGTTAGCAGCACGGAGGTTCTCGTATGTACGGTTGAGGCCCTTCTCAACGACGGTATCGCCTGGGAATGCGTCAAGCTCTGGAGTCCACTCTGGTGGATAAGTTCCGTACCAAGTTGGCAGGAAGCCGATGGTAGGAGTAAAGAAGGTACCCTGCTCGCACATAAGGTCCATGGTCTTTGCATCAAGCTCGAAGCCGTGAATCATCTGCTCGCAGCCGCAACGGACGGAGTCATAAGCTGCGGAGAAGCTGTTATAGGAGTGTGACCAAACAGGAATGCCAACCATTGCTGCCTCGTCGCAGACTGCCTTGATCTCCTCGTAGCAGTAGTGCTGATCGCGACCGGAGTCCCAGTGCCAAATGCCGCCACCGGTTGCCCAAATCTTGATTGCGTCTGGGTTCTCACGAAGACGACGACGAACTGCCTTACGAAGATCCCAAGGACCGTCTACCTGGTCGCCCCAAGGGTGACCATTCTTGGAAATCTCCTGTGGGAGCTGGTGGCAGTCACCGTGACCAGCAACGCGGCAGAAGCCAAGGCCGGTAGCGTAGATACGTGGGCCTTCCATGATACCCATGTTGACGAGGTCACGAATTGCGATACCATTGCGGCCAATCTCGCAGACGGTGGTAAGACCATGGGAGAGAGCGTCCCAGGACTGCTTGACTGCGCATGCCTGCTTCTGAGCAACGGACTCGATAACCCAGTCGTTATCGTTGTCGGTCAGGTTGCCGGAGAAGTGCAGGTGAGTATCGATAAGACCTGGCATAATGGTGCGGCCCTGGATGTCACGGACCTCATAGCCCTCTGGAACCTCAGTGCGAGGACCAGCATAAGCGATCTTCTTGTCGTCTACGAGGACAAGAGAATCCTCAACAGGAGCGGCGCCAGTGCCGTCAACGAGCTTTCCGCCTACAAAAGCAATCTTACTCATTTCTTTCCCCCTCTAGTAAATGATAAATACTATCTTTTTGCGCCCACCCTTTTTGGGCGCAAAAAATCCAAACTAAAGAAACAAATAACGTGCTTAGTTCAACGTACCGATGAAACCTTTAAAGCTTGCAAGCAACTTATGCTGCTGCCTTCTCAGACTGACGACCAAAGATCATGAAGATGGCCATACCAATGACAATCCAAGAAATGGTGATGATCCACTCAACTGGCTTCAAAGCTGCAGGGCTGAAAGGAACAACCATCAGGCCGATGATGATACTACCAGCAAGAATTGCAGCAAGGATACCTGCGATACCGCCGTTGACCTTGTAAGGACGAGGTAGGTCTGGCTCGGTCTGACGCAGACGCAGGCAGGCAACGCCAGCCATGGTGCATGCAAAGATGAAGCCGAGAGAAGCAACGTTGGTCAGAGGAACAAGCATGTTGCGGCCGAGGAATGGACCAACAAGGGTCAGGCCAGCCATGAACATGTTTGCAGTCAGAGGTGCGCCAGACTTAGGGTCAATCTTTGCGAATGCCTCTGGGAGCATCTTCTTACGACCAAGAGCGAGCATCAAACGAGTTGAAGCACCAAAGAAGGAGTTCATTGGGCCCAGAGGTCCAAGCGTTGCAATGATGAGCATTGCAATGTAGAAGAACAGGTTGATGCGCTCGAGAACTGCAAGTGCAGGAACAGAAGACTTAACAAACTCGTGCCAGTCAATCATGGTTCCGAATGCATAGATGCAGATGAGATAGAAGATACCAGATGCCATAAGTGCAAGTGCAGGAATGATGCCAAACTTCTTCCAATCAAGGTCAGCAGAAGCCTCTTCTGCCTGCTGTGGAATGGTGTCAAAGCCAGCGTAGAAGAATGGAGTCATAACAAGTACTGCAATGATGCCACCAAAGAAGCTGGTAGCCTTTGTGCCCTCTCCACCTGCAACCTCAGTTGCCTGGGAGAAGAGTGGGAGGCCGTTGCTTGGAGAACCAGTTGCAAAGGAGATAACCATTGCAAGGATCATACCAGTCAGCAGAGCCTTAGTCAGGAAGCTCGAAAGCTTAGCTGCTGCGCCAGCGCCCTTAAAGTTAAGGAAGATGACCAGAATGGCAAAGCAAAGAGCGATGACTGTTGGCCACAGGTAAACATCTGCACCAAGGATGGTGTAGAGCTTAACGGAGCGCAGCCAAGAAAGAATTGGGAATGCACCAAAGCGGTCGGTGAGAAGCGTGGAAATAGCAATTGCCTCCCAAGGGCACAGTGGAGCGTTACCCAGAAGGAGCATCCAGCCGGTAAAGAAGCCCATTGGGCGGCCGAATGTCCTGTCGACGTACTCAATGATGCCACCAGAAATTGGAATAGCAGCAGTAAGCTCGCCAAAAACACATCCAATTGGTACAAGGAAAATTGCGCCAATTGCGAATGCGATCATCGCGGGGAATGGTCCTCCACCAAGAACCATCCAGTCGCCTACCAGGAGCACCCATCCGGTACCAATGATCGCACCAAATCCGATGGTAAAGAAGTTGAATAGACTCAACGACTTTTGCATCTCAGGTGCCTCGGCATTTTCTGCCATGTCCCACTCCTTCCCGTAATTACTCGGACGAAGAACTTGATGAGACTATGTTTGCACCCGAAGCCATTTGAAAAAAGAAGTAGCGCCCTCTGGGCGTCAGATAAACCCGTAAGCGTAAAGGCTACAACCGCGAGCGGTAGTTAAATCTTTTTACATCTTTACCAAAATCTAATAACAGTTATGCAATTTTCAAATAGTTAACGTACACAACTATGCATCAATCTTTAACTCAAATACTTTAAAAACTCTTCTGTAGTACGCGACATCTCGCCTTTTACACGATGTGTAATAAAGACATTACGATGTACGGGAGTCTCCAGATGATGTACATCAATATCAAAATTTGTACCTTTTGTTGCCTCAAGTGGCAACAAACTTACACCAAGACCTGACTCTACCATGGACATAATGGTGAATGAATCCGATGACGCAAACGTCATGCGTGCGTTTTTGAGTTGCTTCTGAAGCAGAGGAGCCGTCTCAATATCAACGATAAAGGGCTCTTCAATAAGACGCTTAACAGGAATTGTCTCAAGGTCCTTCTCGTAATGTCCCTTTTGAGATACAACAATAACCTCATCATGATCAAATAAAGTTGAAGTAAATCCCTGCTCAGTTGCGCGGGTCATAGTAAAACTAATATCCACTTTACCCTTGCTAATAAGACGCAGGGCTTCGCCGTAGGTGCATTCGATAACTTCAACTTTGATGTTTGGATGGTCAGTCATGTACTTCTTCAGATGGCCAGGCAGTGCTCGTGAAAGAAAACTCGAAGGCGCAGCAATAACAAGGTTGCCCATCTCAATGGCACTGACGCGATTAACTTGATTGCTCAACTTGCTGTATGCCTGGCACACCTCTTCTGCAACAGGCAAAAGCGTCTTTCCCTCAGGAGTCAGACTTACATAGCCACCATGCCTGTTAAACAAGCGGACATCCCACTCTTTTTCTAGACTTGCCAC
Source organism: Atopobium sp. (assembly GCA_018363825.1). Taxonomy (GTDB): domain Bacteria; phylum Actinomycetota; class Coriobacteriia; order Coriobacteriales; family Atopobiaceae; genus Lancefieldella. The sequence goes on from JAGZNE010000009.1 coordinate 14,107, forward strand.
CATGCGACTAATAGACGACTGAGTGCATCCCAGCTCTTCTGCCGCCACCGTAAAGCTACTGTGATATGCCGCGGAAGTAAAAGCCTGGAATTTGTGCAGGTTGGTCTCCATACTTGGCCCCTATTCAAGTACGTGGCCTAACAATTCACCCTTAAAAATATCATTCTACCTGCAAATTGGTAAATACCGTTTAACGCAAAAAGACCCCGTGAACGGTATTCACGAGGTCTTACCTTGCAATCTTTATGCAAAAAACTTTCTTAATTGATACTTCACTTTGACAATTGAAGTACCAGGTTGCTTAGTTACTATGCCTTCAGATAGCGGCCCATAGCAATAGCAGAGCCAAAGAGTCCCAGAAGCAAACCTAAGAGCAACAGAAGGCCACTCATACCCAGCATGACCGTTGTTGGAATAGCAAAGGTCAAGAAGGTCATGCTTTCTGCCATAACCGGGAGAAGCATGTGGGCTCCAACAACCAAAACGACAATGGCGAGAAGAGCGCCGATAAGAGCCTCAAGCACGCCTTCCATAAGGAATGGTCCGCGAATAAAGCTGTTAGATGCGCCGACCAGACGCATGATGGCAATCTCACGACGGCGAGCGTTAATAGCAAGGCGAATGGTGTTGTTAATAAAGACAAAGGCAACAAACACCAGAAGTCCAACAAGGCCAATAGCGCCAATACGAATGTATGCTGTTACGCTAAAGAGGCGCTCAACGGTCTCGCGACCATACTGAACATCACCGGATGGATTGCTCTTATTATCCGCAATGGCTGCAAAAGATGATGAAGAAGCAATGCGCTGGGCAACGTCTTGAACATCCTTAGGATCCTTGAGTTTGATCACAAGAGATGCAGGAATTGGATTCTGGCCATCAAGAGCAGAAACCGCATCAGAAGCATTGCGATAACTCATGGTTGTGCGGTACTCCTCAAGAGCCTGCTCTTTGCTCTTATAAGTTACAGACTCAACCGTATCCCAGCCTTGAACTTCTTGCTGGAAAGCAGTTACTGCAGCCTGATCTGCATCATCAGAAAGAAATGCCTGGATAGTAACGCGGTTCTCGACACTTCCTACCATATTCTCGATAAGAGCAGAGCCAAGAATAAACAGGCCGATGATAAACAGTGACAAGAAGATGGTTACGATTGCACCAAGAGCGGTAGACCAGTTCCTTTTAAAGTGGCTTCCGGCCTCATGCAGAGAATATCCAAAATTAGAGAGCCCCATAGTAACCATAGCCTCCCTTCTCCTGGTCGCGGACAATGTGACCAGCCTCAAGTGCAATAACGCGCTTGCGCATAGAGTCAACCATCTCGCGATCGTGTGTTGCCATTACAACCGTAGTGCCCGCACGGTTAATGCGGTCAAGAAGCTTCATAATGCCCAGAGAAATTGCTGGGTCCAAGTTACCCGTAGGCTCGTCGCAGATAAGCAGTGGTGGGCGGTTAACCATTGCGCGAGCAACAGAAACACGCTGCTGCTCACCACCGGATAGCTGGTCTGGGTAAGCGCTCATCTTTTGACCAAGGCCTACCAGACGCAGAACCTCTGGAACCTGAATATCAATAACAGGACGAGGCTTGCCAATGCACTCAAGTGCAAAGGAAACGTTCTCATAGACGGTCTTATCGGGCAGAAGCTTAAAGTCCTGGAAGACGGTACCAATCTGACGACGCAGATAAGGAACCTTGGAGTTACGCATACGTGTAAGGTCCTGACCAGCAACAATAACCTGTCCGTGAGTTGCCTTCTGCTCACGCGTGATAAGACGCAAGAGAGATGACTTACCGGAACCAGAGTGTCCAACTACAAAGACAAACTCACCTGGGTAGATATCAGCGCTGATGTTGTCCAGCGCAGGACGATTTGGCTGCGATGGATACACAAGCGAAGCGTTCTTGAAAGAAATGGTTGGAGTACCAGTACGCTCTACCTTAGGTGCATCTTGAGCTAGATCTGCAAAAAACTTTGCACGATCAAGAGGTGCCTGCTCAGGGTTGTTTTGCTGCTCAGCAGTTACCACGTGTACAGCTTCTGCTCCAGAAGCAAATGGATCAGATACAGTTGTTACAGGTTCAGCAGCCTGGGCCACTGGCACATCAGCAGAAAAGTCCTGAGTTTCAACTTGATCAGCTACAACGTCTTGCTGGTCAAGCTGGTTCAGATCATCCTGAGAAATTACCCCAAAACGGTCATCAAACGAGGACTCCTGTTGCTCATCAGTGCGAAAATGATTAGCCACAGTTGCTCCTTTTCTTACTCCGAAGAGACAGATACAGATTTTATTTTACCAAAAGTGCAGGTATGTTATACGTCACGCAGTTCATCCACAGAAAAACCGCCTCTTCTTTTTGAACTGCCTCCTATTTCTTGGACATAAGAAATGGGAGGCAGTTCATATACGAGTGATTATGATTCTGCAGCGTGTTAGCGTCGGCTTTTAGGCCTGGCGCACAAAATGGCGCAGCTTTGGTAGGTTTTGCTGAAGAATCGACATGTTTCTAATCAAGATAGCTAGGCAGCTAGGCGGTCGCACTACCCGATATGCATCTCTATGCATAAACTTCATCTAATATGCTTAAACATGAATAGATAAATATAAGGAATTTAACTATCGATAAATTTAGTATCTACGGAACACACCTAAGTCAGATATTCTGCTCAATTGCGGGCATTTTACACACCTAATGACGATAATCTGCATGATTAAGGTATTTTCAGCGTAATGTATACGTCTTTTTAACAGATTATCCGACATAGGTGTGTTTTGAACTGCCTCCCATTTCTCGTGTCCAAGAAATGGGAGGTAGTTCATTTCAGAAAAAGCGGTCTAACAATCGCAAGAAAAGCGTTACTTATGCAGTCTGCATCTTTGCACGTGTCTCATCAATGATGGCACGTACCTTAGCTGCGTTAGCAGCAATCTCCTCTTTTGAGCCCTTAGTAAGCAGGCTTCCCATGCCGCAGCAATCAACGCCACGCTCAAGCCACTCAGCAAGGTTGTCAAGATTAATGCCGCCAGAAGCCATCAGAGGCATCCAAGGAGTTGGGGTCTTAAAGAGGTTAACCAGCTCAGGACCATAGACGTTAGAAATTGGGAAGCACTTAATAAAGGCAGCGCCCATCTCAAGACTGTGATTTGCCTCGGTCATAGTAGTGCAACCAGGTGCGTAAGGAATCTGATACAGGTTACACATACGAGCAACCTCATCAGAGCCGCAGTTAGCAACAATGAACTGAGCGCCAGCCATGATAGCAAGACGAGCAGTTGTTGGCTCCATAACGGTACCTGCACCAACAATCATCTTGTCGCCAAGACGCTCTCTAATTGCAGCAATAACCTCGCCTGCGTTTGGCAGGGTGTAGCTAATCTCCATTGCATGAACGCCGCCTTCTGCAAGACCCTCAGCAATTTCAATACCACGCTCAACTGTTGGGACGCGAACAACTGCAAACGCACAGGTATCTACCAGTGCCTGAGAAACAGCAGCTTTCTGCATCTTCATATACAACATCTCCTTGTAAATGTATCTCGCACTACCCTATTAAGCTGGCGAGAAACCCATCATTTTTGTTTCTTAGTTATGGGCAATTCCGTAATGGTCAAGCATTGCATAGATCTTCTCGTCAACACCCTCTGCAACCTCAGTAACAGGAAAACGAGCAGGACCAACAGGATATCCAGCAAGCTCAAGAGAACGCTTAAGCGTCTGAGGGGTGCTTCCAAGGTGAAGGATGTCGCGAATTGGCTCAATCTCTGCCTGCAGGCGAGCTGCTTCCTCTGCATTTCCTGCCTCAAGAGCCTTCCAAAGGTTAACGACAACCTTGGTAATAAGGTTTGCGGTACCTGCAATAGTACCCTGAGCTCCAAGAGCATGAGCCTCAGAGATCTTTCCGTCAGAGCCAACAAGTACGTCTACGTCGTGACCAGCGGCAGCGTCCAGATAATCCTTGAGATTATCAATGTTTCCGGAACTGTCCTTAATACCCTTGATGTTCTCAATGGTTACCAGCCGCTCAACTGCCTCTTTAGAGATGTTTTTGCCGGTACCCTTAGGAATGTTGTACAGAAGGACAGGAATCTTTACGCTTGCTGCAACGGTCTTGAAGTACTCGACCAGCTGCTGATCAGAAATACCCAGGAAGTAAGGGTTGATGACAGAAAGTGCGTCTGCACCAATTGCCTCTGCCTCACGGCTCATATAGAGAGCCTCTTTTGTTGAGCAAGCGCCGGTTCCTACGTAAACAGGAAGACGACCAGCGGTTTTCTCGACAATAAACTTAGAGAACTTGATCTTCTCGTCAGGGTTACAAACGTGGAACTCACCGTTAGAACCAAACGTAAAGATACCGTCAGCACCCTCGGAGATAAGCTTTTCTAGAAGCTGCTCAGCTGCTTCGTAGTTAATAGACTGCTCTTCGTCGCGGTTAAACGGCGTGACCATAGGGACAATAACGCCCTTAAATGTTGACATGCAAACTCCTCTGTACGTATTTGGTGTTTATCTGGGGTTATTTGCCCTCGCGAATGGACGCGCCAAGCGCTCCACCGGGATGCCACTTAACGTACTGCTCTGGGTTAAGGCCGTACTCGTTTTGAAGCAGGATAGAGAGGCACTGGAGCTCCATAATCTCAGCCAGAATTGAGGCGCGTGGAGGCTTGTTCATGGAATCGCCCTCCTGCTCAACACCTGCAATAAGGGCAATCTCTGCCTCGTTTGCCAGCCAAGAGTTAGGATTTCCGGTCAGCGCAATAATGTGTACGCCAACGTTCTTAAGGCAGGTTACCGTAGCCTTGAGCTCGCCTGTCTCGCCGGAGTTGGAAATAGCAATGACCACGTCACCAGGACGAGTCTGACCAGCAGATCCGTGGACACACTCGGTACCGTGAAGCTCGTAGGTTGGAGTTCCAGTTGACGAGAAAAGCGATGCAGCATAACCGGAGACGTGACCTGGCTTACCAATGCCGGTTACGTGTAGACGGCCGCCCTTTGCCTCTGCATCCAAAATAAGCTTTTTAGCTGCAGAAAGCGCATCAAAATCAATGCTCTCTACATACTGATGAAGCGACTTTCCCACAATGGAGAGAAACTCCTGAACCTGCTCTTTTTCAGTTGCCATTACAACTCCTTATCTGTCTGTGAGCCTAGGCTCAAAGACACTTACTACATGCTGAGCTAACGCGTCTCTTTAACCTTGTGCTGAGCCATAAGCTGCTCAATCTGCTCTTGAATTTGATCGAGAGCGTTGGCCATAAAAGGACGGTTAATGTCTACAAATTCAAATCCGGAAGGATGGCTTACCCAAGCGCCTTCAAGAAGCAGGCGGAGCGCCTTGCCCTGTCGGATGAGTTTGTAGCTTTTAATCTTGGTATAAGGAACGACAAGTGCTTTTCTCTTGTCGGATTTTGCAAAGATAAATACGTTTTTCTGTCCAAAATCAATAACATGAATGCCGCTAGCAAAACGACTAAAGCGTTTTCCCATGGCTCGTGATGCAAACCACGTAATGGTGAGTCCTGCAATAACACCAACAGGACCCAAAATATTGCCACTTACATTGGCGTAAACCCAAAAGAAAAATGTCAGAGCAAGAGCAGCAAACACCAGGAGCAAGTACAGAATTCCCTGAACCATCAAGCGAGTTCTATCTTCAAGAACTTCTAGAACTAACTGATCTTTGGGAAGCTCTGGAGCAGGCTGTTTGTCAACGCTGAGGCCAAACATATCGCCAAGCACTGACTCAGTAACACTTTTGTTGTTCTTCTCGTCTGCCATGTTTTTCCTTGTTGTGAAGCTTTTAAAAGGGCGCCCGCGGGCTTTCCACGAGCGCCCTAAGAAACCGTAGAGCTGAGTAGGTACTACAGAAATCTAGGCTTAGGCAAGACCAAAGAGTGAGCCGATGCCGTAGATGATAGAACCAACGATGTTGTAGTCAACGTTAGGGAAGGATGCCTCTGCAATTCCCAGCTGAGCAAATGCAGGATAGAGAATCAGAGGACCAGCGGTCAGGAAGATACCAACCAGGAAGGAGCCAAGAAGAGCACCGCGCCATCCACCGTAAGCATAACCACAAACGCCGCAAGTACCACCAGAGAAGAAGCAGATGCCTGCTGCAGGAATCATGATGGTTGGGCTGTGGAATGCAACCATAAGTGCCATTGCAACAAGGCCGCCAAGGAAGGAGCCAATGAAGCCGATGATGACAGCGTTTGGTGCAAATGGGAAGATTGCAGGGCAGTCGACTGCAGGACGTGCATCTGGAATGAGCTTCTCGGAGATGCCGACAAATGCAGCGGTGATCTCAGCAATGAACTGACGGACGCCGTAAACAAGAACGGACATACCAGCAGCAAACTGAAGACCAGCAAGGAATGGCCAAATCCACCACATATCGTTACCAAAGTAGCTGGTGAATGGCTTGTTGTTTGCAAGGGTGTCGCCAAAGTGACCGGTGACAAGGCATGCAATAGTAACAACGTAGAACAGAACAATCATGAAGAGAGCAACGGAGAAGACAAAGTCCTTGAAGAGCTTGAAGAACTCTGGGAGCTCCTTAGCTTCCTTCTCGCCCTCCTCCTCGTTCTTCTTAGCGAAGAGCTTTCCAACGTAACCGGAGAATGCGTAACCGATGCAGTTGAAGTGGCCGATTGCGATGGAGTCTCCACCAACAAGCTTGTTTACGAATGGCTGGCACAACGAAGGTAGCGCAGCACCGCAGAAGCCGAGGATGACACCACCAAGAACAATGGTGACCCACATTGGGAGACCAAGAGCAATGAAGACCAGTGCGAGTACGCAGGAGAAGTACAGGAAGTGCTGACCAGTCAAGAAGACGGACTTGAATGGGGTAATCTTGGCAAACACAAGGTTCATGATGAAGCCAAGGACCATTACAAGAGCAACCTCAGTACCATAGGTATTCAGTGCAAGAGCAGTTGCGACCTCAACCTGGGTTACAACGCCCTTAACAGCGAATGCACGACTAAACATATCGCTGAAGATGTTGACCTGAGCGGACATAGCGCTGGAACCAATATTGAAGATCATGAAGCCAATAATGGTCTTCACAGTTCCGGAGAAGACGTCCACAGCGGACTTCTTCTGCAGCAAGAGGCCGACAAGAGCAATAACGCCCATGATGACGGCTGTGTCTCTGAGCTGCATGAGAATTGCATTGAGCATGCGTAATCCCTTTCAGCAAATAAACCGACGAACCTACTCAGATAAGTTCTCTAAATCAAGTGACAAGTACCTCTTGTCAAAGGTTTAGCGAGAGCTTCTCGCCAAAGGCAACTCATGTTGCGTATGACGAGAAGCTCCCGCCAAAAAGATACAAAGGGGAGCTTATGCGTTGTGCTCTGCGAGCCAAGCGGTGAGCTTTTCCTTCATCTCTGCCTTGTCGACAATGTTGGTAATACCAACTGCAGAAGGAACGCGATCGTCAGCGTTGAGCTCATCGGTGAGGTCAGACATGGTGATAACAAGATCGCCATTGAAACCAATCAGAGAATCCAGATTACCGTGCTCAGTCTCGATTGGAAGATCATTCTCTTTGATGACCTGGTCAATCTTGATCTTGAGCATCATGGAAGAACCCATACCTGCACGGCAGCAAACCAGTGCGTGGAACTTCTTATCAGCCATTACAACCTACCTTCCTTTGCGTGGACAAGGTCCACAACATCTTTTGGTGACTGAGCTTTTTCAAGCTGAGCAAAGAAATCTGGATCGCTCAGCAATTCAACAAGAGACTGAAGGGCACTAAGGTGGCCTTCACTATCTTTTGCTGCAAGTGGGAAAAGAAACTTAACTGGATCGTTGTCTTTGCTGCCAAACTCAACGGAATCCTTAAGCACGGTAATGCCTACTGCAGGCTCAAGTGCGCCGGACTCAGGACGTGCGTGAGGAAGGGCAACATGCTCGGTAATAACAATATAAGGGCCGAGTTCGTTGACACCTTTAATGATGTCATCAACATAGCCCTCAGTTACTTTTTTGTTATCGACGAGTGGTTGTGCAGATTTTCTAATTGCATCTTCCCAGTTAGAAGCTACAACATTGAGCTGCACCAGGTCTTCGGTAAGGAGATCACTTAACACAGCACTACCTTGCCTTTCTCTTTATGAGACACATTGGCTCAAAGCCATCTCATGACAAGTCTTAATAATTTGATAATATGCCATGAAACGTTCTTAACTTCAATCAATTTTACTAAAACAGTAATCAAAGTTGTTCATATTTTTTCAGCGTATCTTTTGTCCATGTAGCTATACAAATGTTCATGTTTTTATGAACGTAATTGAAGCGCCTTCTATTATCCCATGTAAAGTTTATATGTTAAATTTTTTATAATCTAAAACATTCATATATATTTACACTATTATTTTCCGAAATATCTTGATATCCTTCTTCTGATGTTCTATTTTATTGATGAATGAACATTCAAAGAAAAAATGTTGCTCATAAAGGGAGGGCATTTATGAAAAGGAGTAAGGCTTACGTAGATTCACGTCGCGAGGCAATTACTGAGCTGCTAGAAAAAGAGGGACAAGCAAGTGTTTTAGAGCTTGCTGATCACTTTGAGGTCTCTTCTTTAACTATCAGACGTGACCTGGACTTTCTTGAGAAGCGCGGCATCCTGACTCGTCAGTATGGCATTGCTACCCTGCTTAATCCTTATGGTCGTCCTTCTGGCTCAAGGCAGATTCGCTCTAACAAAGCAATTGCCCGCGAGGCCGCTCGCTACGTTGAGGATGGCGATTGTATCTTCATCAACACCAGCTCTGTTGCTCTTGGGATGCTTGAGTGGATTGATGCTCACGACGTAACCGTTGTTACAAACAACGGCAAGGCACTGTTGCTTGAGGACATCCACGATCTTTCTATCATCCTTACTGGTGGTGACATCCGTCCTCCACGCGCTTCCATGACTGGTGATACCGCTCTTGAGTGCATCCAGCACATTACTGCTGCTAAATGCTTCTTGGGCTGCACGGGTTTCTCGGGAGAATTTGGTCTTACTTCAGCAACGTCTCCTGAGCCAGCAATTAACGCTCAGATGCTCAAGCGCTCTAGAAAGCACTATGTTGTCGCAGATTCTTCTAAGCTGGGCACCACTTCTAACTTCCAGTTTGGCTCTGCAGAAGACATTGACCTTCTGATTACTGATACAGGTGCAACTGACGAGCAGATCCAAGAGCTCAAGGCTGCAGGACTTAAGGATGTTGTCTGCGTCACTCCTTCTATTCTTCCTGCTAAGTAAGACTTGCGTTTTATTATTATTTAAGCGAACACAAAATGGCGGCCTTTTACAAGCCGCCTTTTTAATCGCAAAATTTTTGCGTGCAATTGTGTTTAATCGCATCCAGCTACACGCACCCACCGAAGTTCAACAGGACCATCTGTCGAGCGGCATGCTGACCAAACAGCGATTAGCAGCGATTAGCTTTCCAAAGCCTCAAATGACTTAAAGCCTTCGCCGATTGCCTCGTGGACCTCTGAAACAAATACCAGTGCATCGGAGTCAATCTCAGAAACGATAACTTTCAGCTGAACAACCTCCGTACGACCAAGAACGCACATCAAAACAGGCTTGTGCGCACCACTCCACAGTCCGCGCGCCTGAAGCTCCGTGCAGCCACGATTAAGGTTATAGAGAATCTCGTGAGCGATGGCATCGTGCTCAGAAGAAATAATATAAACGCAACGCTCGGACCTTGGTCCGTCGATGACAAAGTCGATCATTTTTCCTGTGACAAAGATTGCCAAGCTAGAATACAGACCGTTTTCTAGCGAGAAGACCGGAATAGCCGCAATAATAATGAGAATATCTACAATAATGATTGCGGTACCTGATGGAATACCAAAGCGCTTGGAAACCGCCTGAGCAATGATGTCTGTACCACCGGTATTTCCACCCGCTCTAAATACAAGGCCAAGACCAAAACCACAGATAATACTGCCCCACAAAGCAGCAAGCATAAGATCATTGGCGCCAAGAGCTGGTAAAAAAGGTGCAAATAAATCGACAAAAATGCTGGAAATTAAGAAGCCTACAACGCTCTTGAGCAAGTATTTTTTGTTGCCGCTTTTTGCAACAAAAGCCATCAAAATGATATTCATAGCGATTGTTTGCATGCCAACAGGCAAATCAAAACCAAAAGGCAATGCAACAGCTCTAATGATCGTTGCAAAACCAGTAATACCACCAGCCGCAAGTCCGTTAGGAACTTCAAATACATCAAGGCCAACTGCAAAAATTGCACAGCCAAGGACGATAAAGAACGAATCTTTAAAGGTCTTTTGCCAAGTAGATTTTTGCACACTAATCCTTTCCGCCAACAACCCAGCGATGGTACGCAATGATGAACTGATCAAGATCGCCGTCTGAAAGAACGGACTCTACGTTTCCTGTTTCTGTACCTGTTCTTAAGTCCTTAATGAGCTGATAAGGATAAAGAACATAACTCCTAATTTGATTGCCAAACGAGATTTCTCTCTTTGGACCGCGAAGCTCATCCAGCTCAGCTTCACGTTTCTCCTTTTCAATCTCATACAAACGACTACGCAAGATATTCATTGCTGCAGCTTTGTTCTGAAGTTGACTGCGTTCGTTTTGGCAGGTTACTACCGTTCCTGTTGGAATGTGTGTAATACGAACTGCCGAGTCTGTAGTGTTAACTCCCTGACCTCCTGGACCAGATGCATGATAAACATCAATGCGCAGGTCATTGGGGTCAATGGCAACTTCAATATCTTCAGGAAGAACAGGTAAAACTTCTACACCAGCAAATGACGTCTGCCTACGTTTCTTATCGTCAGTAGGAGAAATTCTTACCAGACGATGCACGCCCTGTTCTGCACGAAGCATGCCATAAGCATTTTTGCCACTTACCGTAAAGGTTGCACGGTCAAGACCAATAACCTCTGCAACAGGAGCGTCGTTGATATCGACTTTCCAACCACGGCGATCGCAATATTTGAGATACATGCGAAAAAGCATCTCGCACCAGTCTTGAGCCTCAAGACCACCCTGACCAGGCTTAATAGTAACAATTGCATCACCATGATCAAGTTCATCAGTAAACCAGCTTGAAAGCTCAAGCTCCGACAAGTCTTTTTCAAGAGATGCCGCAAGCGCTTGAGATTCGTCGAGTGACGCTTGGTCTCCAAGCTCTGTTCCAAGCTCAAAAGCGGCCTCAGCATCACCGAGTTTCTCTTTAGCTCTATCAATACCAGCAACATCATCGCGAAGTGATGCTAGTTGAGTCATTATTTTTTGCGCAGCTTCAGCGTCGTCCCAAAAATTGGGACGAGCACTTTCTGCCTCAAGTTCTGAAATTTGCTGACGCTTCTCAATGAGGTGAAGATATCCTTCTACCTCAGAGAGACGCTCCGCTAAAGCTTGGAGCGAAACAGCCTCTGTATCAGCCATTCTTACCTATTTCGGCCGTGGCAGTTCTTAAACTTTTTGCCACTTCCACATGGGCAAGGGTCATTACGACCAACGTTGACGTAAGGATTTGGATCGTCAGACTTACGGTAGGTTGATACAGAAGACTGGCTGGCGCCGGTTCCCTGTGGACTCTTTCCAATAGCTGCGGCATTCTTAAGCATGCTCTTGCCTTGCTTAAGTGACTTTTGATCGCCGTCCGTCTCTTCTCCACCAGAATAGTGAGCATTCTGGAAGGCCTCTGTCTCAGTATTCTGACGTGGACGATTAACCAACTCAAGGCGAAGAATAGTACGGAGGAAGTCCTCATACATGGTGTTTACCAGCAGCGTAAATGCCTCGTATGCCTCGGTCTTATACTCAACCAAAGGATCGCGCTGACCAAAACCACGAAGACCAATACCGGTCTTTAGGTAATCCATCTCCTGGAGGTATGCCATCCAACGAGTATCAATGACGCGAAGCATTACCTGAGCAGCAAGCTCACGCATAACTTCTTCGCCAAGCTTCTGGGTCTTCTCGTCAAAGGTTTTTTGGACAAATGCGGTGACATCCTTTTCAAGCTGCTCAAACTTGGTGTCCTCGGTAAACTCTGGAAGATCAGTCTTACCAGTAAGTTCAGTGAGCCACTTCTCAAGACCCTCAAGGTCCCACTCGTCAGCATCTCCGTAACAGAACTCCTCGCAAATGCGCTGAGTAGTAGAAGCAGTGACTGTCTCGATAAGCTCCATAAGATCCTTGCCGTCAAGAATCTTGTTTCTCTCTGCGTAAATGACCTGACGCTGCTTGTTCATAACATCGTCGTAATCAAGGACGTTCTTACGCATTGCAAAGTTGACTTCCTCAACCTTGCGCTGGGCGCCCTCGACAAGCTTGGTAACAATCTTTGCCTTAATTGGCATATCGTCTGGAAGCTCATAGCGCTGCATCATTGCTGCAACGCCATCCATGCGATCTCCACCAAAGCGGCGCATCAAATCATCTTCAAGAGAAAGGTAGAACTGGGTCTGACCAGGGTCTCCCTGACGACCAGAACGACCACGAAGCTGATTGTCAATACGACGGCTCTCATGACGCTCGGTACCAATAACGCACAAACCGCCTGCAGCGGTTACTGCCTCACGCTCAGTAGCGCAGATTTCCTTTGCTTCTTTGCGCGCAGCTTCTTTTTGCTCCTGAGTAGCCTCGGCTGGCTCAATTCCCTGGTTACGAAGGATGTCTTCAGCCATAACATCTGGGTTGCCACCCAAAAGAATATCGGTACCACGACCTGCCATGTTGGTTGCAATAGTAACTGCACCCTCACGACCAGCCTGAGCAATAATCTGTGCCTCACGCTCATGGAACTTAGCGTTCAGAACGTTATGTTTAATGCCGCGTTTAGACAGAATGCGAGAAATACGCTCGGAATTGTCAATGGAAACGGTACCAACCAGTACTGGCTGACCATTCTGATGACGCTCTTCAACGTCTCTTACGACAGCCTCAAACTTAGCATCAATAGTACGATAGACCAGGTCATCGAGGTCTTCACGCCTTACAGGGCGGTTAGGTGGAATGACCTGAACAGGAACGTGATAAACCTCACGGAACTCTGCGTCCTCGGTCATTGCGGTACCGGTCATACCGGAGAGCTTGTCGTACATGAGGAAGTAGTTCTGGAGGGTGATAGTTGCCAAAGTCTGGTTTTCTTCACGTACCTGAACGTTCTCTTTTGCCTCAATTGCCTGGTGAAGGCCCTCAGAATAACGGCGGCCTTCCATGATACGACCAGTAAACTCATCAACAATCTTTACTTCGCCGTCAATGACAACGTACTGCTGGTCACGATGGAACATGTACTCAGCCTTCAGCGCCTGCTGAAGGTGATTGACTAGCTGGCCAGTCTCATCGTTGTAGATATCGTCAATGTTGAGAGCGCGCTCGACCTTCTCGAGACCAATCTCTGTTGTTGCAATGGTGTGCTTTGCCTCATCCATCTCAAAGTCAACATCTGGAGTTAATCCACGAACTGCCTTTGCAAAATCCTTATAGGTACCTGCGGATTTAGTGCCAGCACCAGAAATAATCAGAGGAGTACGAGCCTCATCGATAAGGATGGAGTCAACCTCGTCGACGATGGCGTAGTGGTGTCCACGCTGAACACGCATCTCTGGGCGAGTAACCATGTTGTCGCGCAGGTAGTCAAAGCCAAACTCTGAGTTTGTACCATAGGTAATATCTGCCTCATATGCAGGCTTTTTAAGGCTCAGTCGCATACCGTTCTGCAGAAGGCCAACACTGATGCCCAAGAACTTGTAGATGGTACCCATCCACTCACTGTCTCGTTTAGCCAGGTAGTCATTGACCGTAACGATGTGAACGCCTTTGCCGCTCAGTGCGTTAAGGTAACCAGCAAGAGTGGAGACAAGCGTCTTACCTTCACCGGTCTTCATCTCTGCGATAGTGCCCTTATGCAGCGCGATACCACCGATGAGCTGGACATCAAAGTGACGCTGACCAATAGTTCTTACTGACGCCTCACGTACCGTTGCAAAAGCCTCTGGGAGAAGATCGTCTAGACTTTCTCCTTCAGCATAGCGAGCCTTGAACTTCTCGGTCTGAGCCTGAAGCTCTTCATCGCTCATTTCCTGCATTGTTGGTTCAAGCGCATTGATCTTCTCGACAATACGCTGATATGCTTTGAGGTCCTTGTCAGCGCCAAAGGACAGAATCTTAGAGAGGAAATTAGGCATAGCTTTTTCCTTGACGTCGGGCATCTATCTTCGGTTGATAGACACAGTATTCAACTTATATATCATACCCCGTCTAACTGCTTGAATCACACTACATGGCGTCGTAAAATCCCAATTTCGTTATTTCTCCACCACTAGTTTCTATTGATTCTTTTCCCTTTTCTGCACCTGCAATCATCCTGAGCTGTTTAGACGGCATTTTTCTACGCTTCATAACGTATTTCTGCACGTACAAATCGTAGTAATGCTGCGCATCCTGCGCCCGACCACATTTTCTCAGCGCCTGAATGAGCGCCATAAGTGTGTCCTCTCGCATATCATCAACAAGGTAGGCGAGCTCTGCAAAATGTACCGCAAGCGTATAGTGGGTAATTCTCAAAGCAGCCGCCGAAGCCGTTACCATGGTATCTATGTATTGATCTCTCAGGGCAACTCGAATGGGATCTGCAAACCTAAAGCATTCATCCTCAGGAAGATACAAATCCCCTTGGTACAGCTCTTCCGCTTGCTTAGCCAGATGCACTATGTCTTCATCGCTGTTCGATGACGCCACACTCTTTGCTAATCGCGTAAAAATATCAATATCTACGGTCACCTGCTGGGGATTAAAACTAAGTGTCTTTTCAATCCGAGATGCTTCCAAAGGCTCACAATCTGTCTGAATCTCCTGGACTTCTTTGCGAATAACTCGAGTTGCTTGATACAGACGCTCTTGCCAATGTGCCTGATCAGCCTCCGGCCAAATCTGCTGTGCAATCTGTGACCTAAAGCTCATGTGATTGTGAGCAAGCGCAAGATACACAAGCAGCGCCTTTGCCGATCGATAGGCAATTTTTCTGCCAGCAATCTCCTCTCCTTGAACCGACAAACTAAATCTGCCGAGAAGAGCAAGGTAAACTCCTGGGTGAGCGTTATTTACCTTCTCTACGTGCAGGCTCTTCAGAGCGGAGTCTTCAGTCCAAGAATCTCCTGCTCCTTGCCGAGATACTCTCCATTTTGTTATGTCTCGTTTTCCCTCGTTTGAACGTAGGTAATGGAGCCATTCTTCTGGCATTTCTCGTTCTAAGCACTGCTGAAATTCAGATTCATCAGACAGAAGCGCTCTCACAAGCCACATAGCATTTTCAGGTACTCCATACTCAACCGCATCCAGCCAAACGGGAGCATGTCCGTTTACACTCTTAAAGAGAGCTTTATATATTGTTCTACATGCCGCTTTTAGCGATGGATGGGTAATTGTCTCAAGGCTCTTCTCCGTAGGTTTAACGCCTAAGAAAAATCCCGCAATATCTTCAATGATCTTTCCGACTTGCACCACATATAGTGAATCCCATTCCCTACTCAGCAGCACCGCTCTTCTCGCCTGGAGCTGTGCTTTGGGATATGCTCTGCTTCTGAGGCTGAGAAGAGCTCCAATAAGAAGCGCGGGCACTTGAATCATACGATTACCCTGCAGTTCTGCTTGGCTGATGAGCTGCTCGGTATCGTATAAGTCTCCCACAGAAGAGCTTTTTTCAAAAAGGTAGCGAACGCATTTAAGTAGTCCTACAGACCCCTTTATGCCTCCGGCCTCACCTTCTTGTAAAAAGGAGAGCGAGTCTGAGGTGCGCGCATCAAATTCTTTTTGATATACACCCAGCAATGCGTAAAGCAATTCCACGTCAACAGCTTGAATTGACGAGGTTATTGATGCAGCTTTCTCATACTGCTGCTCAAGAAGCAGCAGCTGAAGGGCATACTTAAAATTTCCTTGCAAAGCTAAATCAATTGCGCGTTTATGTAGAGCAATTTTCTTCTCTAACGGACCCAGCTCAAGGTCTTCCTTCAAAGGTGGCAGAGGCTTTTGCAAAATCAACTTCAGTAAAGTCATATATGCCGTTTGCTTAAGAAATCCGTTAAATGAAGTGAGATTCTTGAATGCCCTATCAGCATCTTTGGCATTCATCGGCCCCTTAGCACTAGACAGCGCATCCACCATTCCCTTAGCAGCTTTTTTACTTGAGTTGTCGAGTGTACAGTCAGAATGCGTAGCGATGAGCGCATTCTCTACCAGCTCAATATATCCAGCATCTACAAATTCCGCTGCATGTGAAAGAACAATTTCCCAGATAATCTCTTCTCTAACCAGCGAGCTTACAAATGCAGCCTTAGAGAAATCTCCCCTATCGATGAGCAGGGCTATAGCTTTCAGAACAAGCTTTTCATGCTTACTCGCTAGAGCCACAAGCTCCTGTTTATTAAAGTTCAACACATCAAATCTTGTAGCATGAATACACGAGAAACGCCTAGTTTCTACATGCACGCCAAAGAAAGGCGCATCTTGCTCTATCTTGGCCAAATACTCAAGATCAACTTGTCCGCATATACGGCTTAAATCATCAAATGAACCAACACCGAGCAACATCATGCCCAGCCTGAGCCTAAGTTCCTCAATGCCTAGCGAGCTTCTGAGCATATACGATGCAACGCAAGCAAGACTAGTTAGATACGTAATTGGAACATCCACATCTCCATGCTCGCAAAATGTAACTGGCAAAGAGTAAACAAGCGTTGGAATACCGCGCGTCAATCTCATATTAGTCAAAATTGATTGTTCAGAATTATCTATTCCAGGCATAAACGTGAGCAGCTCATTCTTTCCCAAAACATACACGCTAGGGACTTCGTCGATTAACTGACGAGCTTCAGGAGATAAAGAAATCGCAACAAGACAGCCAGCCATACGAAGACGCGCAATTGATTTAACCTGGCGAGCAACAAAATACTCGTCAGACGGAGGAAAATCATCAATAAGAACTAACCTTTTAACCGCCTTTGACTTCTTAGCATTGCAGATAGAAGTGCTTTTCTTAGTAAGAATCTGAGTTGCCTCTTTAACCGACAAACTAGAAAGAGAGATTTCATACACAGTCCATCCGTGTGACTGCGCATAATCCGCCAACTCACGCAAAAACATGGTCTTACCCATGCAGGGCTCTGCACAAAGCGCGAGCGGCCTATTGGTCTTTTCCATTGTTCTGAGGAAGTGCTGAGGTGGAACTACCCTGCTATAGTCACCCATCACATGGCGAGAAGACCCACCGAGCAGCGATTCTGTTCCAGCAGTTTCTCTGTTTTCTGACTCCATAAAACCTCTCCTTACTGTTCAAACACTCAAGCGCTACATACGCTCTAACATTTCTCGTCTCAAAATTTGGTGTGGGATAAATAATCAAGCCAAATTTGTCAGAAAGTGAGAAGGTTTAGGTGAACGGTAGGTGAAATATGGTCAGATTCGTGACAGATTAGTAACAAAATACACACAGAAATGCACAAATGTTAAAACAAGATAACATCAAATGGTAAAAATTATCTTCCGTGAACGGCATTTAATTAAGAAAATTATGTAAATATTGTGATACACAATAAATATATAATACGTAATAAATATGGATTTTTAGTAAAAATTTTTATTCTATTTTCGAATATTCTCTACCAAAAAAAGAGGACCCCACAAACGTGAGATCCTCTCGACATAAAAATGCCCCTTGTTGGTCAGCGACGTCCTGCTCTCCCACGGACTTACTCCGCAGTACCATCGGCGCTCGGGGGCTTAAC
>JAGZNE010000099.1:0-3502 GCA_018363825.1 Atopobium sp.
GTTTCCATTCAGGCAGGTATTATTAACATCCTTGAGGATCTTCAGGTTCAGTTGAAGATTTCTTATCTCTTTGTTGCTCACGATCTTGCTGTTATTCGTCATATTTCTGACACGGTTGCTGTTATGCACCTGGGCAAGATTGTTGAGTACGGTGAGACGGAAGACGTCTTTACTAACCCACAAGATCCTTACACTAAGGCGCTTCTCTCGGCTATTCCAATTCCTGATCCAAAGATTGAGCGTACCCGTGAGCGCATGATTTATCAGGATGGTAAGCTGGTTCCTGCTACTCACATCTCTAACGAGTAACAAAGATTCAATAAATTTTCTGAAAACCCGCACTTAAAACTAGGTGCGGGTTTTCTTTGTTACAAATAATGAACGAGGTTGTTACGGGAATGTTTCTGCTATGGAGTATTTTCAGGCAATTTCGTATAGTTAAGTGAATATCTGTAGGCCTTTAACGAAATGGGTGATCATATGGCTGACAGTTTTTCCCGTCGTTCGTTCTTTGCTCTGACTGGTATCACCGCCGCAGGCCTTGGCCTTGCTGGTTGTGCTCCATCAAACAATCAGGGCGGCACTACCACCACTGGTACTGAGCCACAGGACGGCTCCCCTGCAAACACTCCTCTGGATCAGCTCCCAATCCCAGAGAAGGGCAAGACGTACAACAATCCTAAGACCCGCGATGAGGTTAAGGATGGCGGTACTCTGACCCAGCCAATCACTGAGATTGGTCCACAGTGGAATTATTACCAACTTGCTGGTAATACCGCTTACATGAACATCCTTCACGGTCTTATCAACCCTCGTGACCTGTTCCTTACTAATGCTGATGGCGATAAGTATGAGCCAAACAAGGATTACATCAAGGACTTCAAGGTAGAGGAGAAGGACGGCAAGCAGGTTGCTACCCTTACCTTCACTGATCAGGCTACCTTCAACGATGGTACCGCTATTGACTGGACCGCAATTCAGACCGCATTCATCACTATGTGTGGTCAGAATAAAAAGTTTGCGGTTTCCTCAACTGATGGTTATGACAAGTATGAGTCTGTTGAGCAGGGTGATACTGCTAAGACCGCTGTTGTTACCATGAAGGAGCCAGTCTATCCAATCGAGAGCATCTTGAGCTATGCTCTGCACCCAAAGCTTCAGGATCCAGACTTCTTCAACAATGGCTATAACAATGAGCCACACAATGAGCTTGGTTCTGGTCCTTATATTGTTGATTCTTTCGATGACTCTGCTGTAACCTTCAAGCCAAATCCAAAGTGGTGGGGTGACGCTCCTAAGCTCGATACCCTTGTTTACAAGCAGATGGATACCCAGGCTTCCATTAACGCATTCAAGAACGAAGAGGTTGACACTACTGGAAGCTCCGTCAATGGTTCCGCTGAGCTTCTTTCTAACTTCACCGGTCTTGGTGATAAGGCTCAAATCCGTCGTGGTCTTGGTTTGTCTATTGCTGTTATCGAGATCAACTCTACTCGTGGCGTTCTTCAGGATGCTGCAGTTCGTAAGGCATTCTGCCAGGTTGTTGATCCTGCAACTATCGTTTCCATCGTCTTCCAGGGCGTTAACTGGAAAGAGGATGCTCCAGGCTCCATGCTTTGGCCTTACTGGGCAGCTGGTTATGACAACAACCTTCCAGATGATATCAAGAACCTCAAGTCCGCTGATGAGCGCAAGGCTGCTGCTAAGAAGACCCTTGAGGATGCAGGCTACAAGCTCAACGGCGATTACTATGAGAAGGACGGCCAGCAGGTAACCTTCGCCTACACTCTGTTCGGTGACGGTACTACTGTTAAGAACCGTGCTGCTGCAATCCAGAAGATGTGCAAGGATGCTGGCATCAACCTTACCCTTGACTCTCACCCATCTTCAGAGTTCTCTGATGTTCTTACCTCTGGTTCTTGGGATGTCTGCCTCTTTGGTTGGGTTGGTTCCTCAACTTCTTACAACAACGGCAACCAGCTCTATGGTTCTGAGTCTGGATCCAACTTTGGTCAGCAGGGCTCTGCAGAGACCGATGAGATGTTTGCAAAGGTTGTCTCTACCAAGGACTTTGATGAGCGCATGAAGCTCATGAACCAGGCAGAGAAGAAGATGATGCAGACTTACGCTTATCTTCCTGTCTACACTGGTCCAGACTGCTACGTTGTTAAGAAGGGTCTTGCCAACTTTGGTCCATCACTCTTCCAGAGCGTACCTGCAACCATTGTTGGTTGGCAGAAGTAAGCAGGGGACACGCTTGTCTTCTCGCAAAGTTCTTTTGAGAAAAAGTTTTAAATTTTCTCAGTAAAGTTGCTTGAAGATGTGTTAGTATATCCCTCGCTGCAAAGCAAGTCGGAGTGGCGGAATTGGCAGACGCGCTAGCTTGAGGTGCTAGTGGCCTACTAACGGCTGTGCGGGTTCAAGTCCCGCCTCCGACACCACGAAATTTCGGCGGATCTCTTCGGAGGTCCGCCTTTTTCGTATACTTAGGCTATGCGATTGTTTTGTCCTTGCTGGTAAGGAGTGGCTGTGGCAGATAACAAGCTGAGCGTAAGGCGTGTTGAGGGAGTTGTCGACGGGACCGTTGCTGCAACTCTGTCTCAGTTGCTACGACTGACCAGCGATGCAGTTATCGTTTTTAATATGGAGGGCATGGTTCTTCTCGCTAATGAGGAGGCCGAAAGCCTATTTGCTAAGGTAGACGGCACCATTGCTGGCCTGGACGTTCGCTTTTTGTTTACACCGGCAAATCAAGAAAACTTGCAGAAACCGTTTTCTGTAGAGTCGTTGCCGTTTGCGATTGACGGCTCTACGTCTATGGTGGCTGCTCCTGCGGAAGACGGCACGTCGCAGGTGCTGAGCGTGCGCGCAGATTATGTTGGCGCACCTACGCAGGCCATTGTTTTGACGGCATCTAAGCTTCGTGACTTGGCTAACCCTATGCACGATGATGAGCGAATGGTGTTGGACCTTCGGCGAGCCAATAAGAGGCTCTCAGGAGCGCTTCAGATTGTTTTGGACACGCTTGACTCGGAAGATATGGGTCAGCTTATTGAGCGCGTGTTAGAAGAGCTCTCAGAGACTGTCGAGGCTGACGGTGCGCTCATTTATCTTGCTGAGCAAGACGGGTATCACCTTCATGGCGCAACGGAGTCTCTAAAGAGCGTGTCATTGAACAGAATTCCTCGCTATTTTGCATTTAACAGCTCTCTGGAGCGTTTGACGTTTTATTCCGAGCACGCACTTCGCTTGCATACCATGCCTTTGAACTCAAGTACGCTCAAGCAGGGAAGGGTTAAAAAGCGCAATCTGGTTAACGAGGACACGCGCGAGGTCATAACCGTTGACGCAAGTCATTTGCCTCCGTTTACCAGCTTTCTTGTGGTTCCTGTGTGGTTTGGTGGCCACATTGTTGCCTTGATTGAGGTGGGTTGGGAGCGCAAACGTGCGCTTTTGGTTGAAGATGCAAGGCTTCTGGACTCCATTGCAAATTACCTCTCGG
>JAGZNE010000100.1:0-3489 GCA_018363825.1 Atopobium sp.
CCAGTGCAATACAGGCTTAGACTCTTGGCTGCATAAAAATAACGTAGCAGCCATATAAACTGCTACGCTAAAAAAGTCTAACTTTTGGGGGTCACATCACACCGGGAGGCAGTTTTTATATTCTCTTTTTGTCCGGTATTGGGGTTAAACTGTTTATATAAAAGAAAGTGGAGGTGCCATGAGCGGCTTCAAGCGTTTTTGCTACATACTCTATGTTTTTGCAAGTGCTTTTGTGTTTTTAGCCCTTGCTTTAACGTGGTTTGGTCCTTGGACACATCAGGCAACTAATCTCTTGTTTACCAAGCCCTACCTTATTGCTCTTAACGCTTGTGCGGCTATTAGCATCTTTGGTCTTGTTGTGGTGTTGTTCAGAGCTCTCTTTATTAGAAAAACGGTAAAGCTCACGGTGGCCACTGTTGAAGGCGGAACAATCTCCGTCACTAAAGATGCTATTTCTTCTCAGGCAGCCCATATTATTGAAGAAGATGGAACTTGCCTTGCACACCGTGTTAACGTGCAGATTTCTAAGAACAATTCTGTAGCCGTACAGATTGATATTCTCCCCAAAGAGCCTGTTGATGTCACTGCAAAGGGCTCTGAGTTCTATAACGCTCTTCAGTCTGGTCTTGCTATCGTGTGCGGACCTTGTGTTTCTAGTATTAATCTTTCTTTTATCAAGCCAAGTTCCTTCTCGCCAAAAGATGAAGAAGGTGCGTCTTTGTCTCAGTCAAAAGAGGTTGTGCCAGAACCAGAGATTGTAGAAGAGCAATCTTACACGCAACCTTCTACTCAAGCCGCTGCTCAGCAGACTGGCAAAGACATTCGATTGAGTATTTCAGAGCCAGATGCAAAGGAGGTCACAGACAATGGATAAAAGCTTCTTTCATAAGATGCAGGAGAAGTGCAAAAAATACGTCGTTGACCATCCAGGTGCCATTATCGGCGGATTTTTGGGCCTCTTGTTTGCAATTTTTTTGTTTACGTTTGGCCTTTTTAAAATGCTAGTTGTTGCATTGTTTGTACTGGTAGGAGTTGCCATCGGTCAGATTTTTGACGGAAAGGCAACCATTTTGGCAAAGATTCGTTCCTTATTTACGGACAGAAACTAGATAGGAGAGAGCTGTGGCAGAAGAGCTTACTAATTCGCAAGAGACCACCTCTGAAGAAATTGTTCCTGCAGAAGAAACAACGGATGTTCCTTCCGATGCAGATCTTGAGGATACAGACTCTCTTACCTTCTCTGGCGGAGTTGTCGAGAAAATCGTCTCGTTGGCATTACGTGACGTCCCCAACGTAGTGGGTGCTCGTGGAAACTGGCTTAACAGAGTTCAGGATGTACTTGGTGCATCTGATACGGCTAAAGGTGTCACTGTAGAGGTGCTGCCTGACAGCTCGCTAAATGTTACCGTTTCTGTACTTATTAAATATGGTTCTTATGCGCCTCAGATTTTTGAGGATGTTAAGCATACAATTGTCGAGAAAATCACCGGCATGACAGGTCTTGAAGTTTCTGGTGTTAACCTACGAATTGAAGATGTTTTGACCGAAGAAGAATACGATCGCCTAAAACATCGTCCAGAAGAGCCTGAACAGCTAGACAAAGAAGAGTAAAGTACGCTAAAGTTGCACTGTTTTACGCTTTTATAGTAATTGTTTTATTGTTTTGTCACTACAAGCTCCCTAAGCGCAAGGAGTTTTGCCATGAAAAGGCTTTCACGTTGGAGCATGGCGATTGTTGCTACGTTTGTGCTAGCACTCTCGCTCGTTGGAGGACTTGCAAAGCAAGCACTCGCAGACACCACCCCTGTTACCTCAGAGGCTGAGCTGCTGGCTGCTATTGCTGCTGCTCCAGCAGATGGTTCGCAGACTATCGTTCAGGTAAATGCGGACTTTACCATTACTGCTCCAGTCCAGGTTCCAGCTAATAAGAACATTAGGTTGATGGGTACTGGAACTATCACAAGTGCCATGACCGGCTCTAATTTCTATATGTTCAAGATTGCTTCTGGCGGCGCAGTTACTCTTGATGGCGCCACTATTGATGGCAACAACACTGCATTTGCCGTTGAGAACCGTGGTAGCTTTACCTTGCTTCGTGGCGTTATTAAAAACGGTAAGGCAAAACCTACACCTGGAAATAACGGCGTAGTTCTTACTACTGGCGCTGGTGCAAAATTTGTTATGGCCGGCGGCACCATTCAGGACAGCACGGTCGCTAACGCTCTTGGTGGCGCAGTCACTGTTGCAAATGGTGCAACAGGTGAGCTCCGTGACGGTACCATTCAGAACACTACTCTTACCAATCAGTACTCCGGTAGCGTTTTGGTAAGAAATGCAGATTTCACTATGACTGGCGGAACCATCACTGGGGGCGATGCTTCTTCTACCATTAATTCTTCTGGTGGTCTGATGCTCTATGCCTTGGATCCAAACGGTGAGACAACAACAGCCACTATGGGTGGTGGATATATCACTAACAATAAGGCTGTTGAAGGTGCAGGCGTCTACATTTACGCAGGTAATCCTCAGTTTGGTGATTCTAAGTCAAAGGCAGACTTTACCTTCAACGGTGGCTCTATTACTAATAATGTTGCTTCTGAGTCCGGTGGTGGTATCTACGTAATCTGGAACGGCAACGTTGTTATGAATAACGGCATCATCAAGAACAACACTGCTGGCATTGCTGGCGGTGGCGTTGCTACCTACGACCAGTTTGTTGGTGTTGTTGGTGGTCAGAAGGTTCCTTATTCCAAGGTTGGTGCTCCATGGAATAACTGGCCAAACATTTATCGCGCTGGCTTCACCATGAATGGTGGCTCTATTGACGGAAACAAGGTCACTAGTAATGGCACCAACCAGCTTGGCGATAAGGGTGTTGGTGCTGGTATTTATGTTGCATCTGCTAATGTAACCCTTAATGCTGGTGAAATTATCAATAACACTGCAAATGACCAGGGCGGCGCAGTTTACGTTGCTTCTGTTCCTTATGTTGTCCACATTAATAACGCACTTATTAAGAACAACACCGCAACTGTTATTGGTGGTGGTGCTTGGTTCTGCCCAACCGGTGTAGCTGAATTCCACTCCAAAAATGGCGTAGCATTCTTCAACAACACCGCAAATGGTGCTGGTGATGAGATTGCAACCGTTCGCGGTGCAGGTGAATCTGCTGGTGCAACTATTTCTGATTATATGCTTGGTGGTGCCTCTGCACATTGGACTAAGGATGGCGCGGTTACCATCAACCTTCCTTCAATCCTTGGTGAAGCTGATCCAGCTGCTGCACGTCATACTACTGAAGAAGTAAGCAATATCGTTAACAACACCGATATGCTTGCTCTTGAGTCTAATCTTCGTTATAGCTCTATCGCCGCAGCACAGAATAAGGCTCAGCTGATTATTTCTGGAAATACTGCACAGCGTGGTGGTGGTATTGGCTCCAACGGTACCGTTATTACTGGTGAAGAGGGTACTCAGGATGTAACCGTT
>JAGZNE010000010.1:0-31455 GCA_018363825.1 Atopobium sp.
GGTTGAGGCTGCATACAAGGAGCATGGCGTTACCCTTGCACTTGGCGAGAAGGTCATGAGCTTTGAGGACAATGGCGATTCCGTCACCGTTGTTACCGATAAGGGCTCCTACACTGCAGATTACGCAATTCTGGGCATTGGCTTCCTGCCTCGTACTGACCTCTTTGACGGCCAGCTTGATATGCTTCCTAACGGCGCCATCAAGGTTGATGAGTACATGCGCACCAGTGAGCCTGGCGTTTTTGCAGCTGGTGACTCCGCTTCCATTATCTTCAACGTCACTGGTAAAGAGGACTACATTCCACTGGCAACCAACGCTGTCCGCCAGGGTCTGCACGTTGGTCCCAACATGCTTGAGCCAACTGCTGCATACGCAGGTACTCAGGCTTCCAGCGCAGTTCAGCTCTACAACTACTCCATGGCTGCAGCAGGTCTCACCGTTGAGGGTGGCAAGGTTCGTGGCTATGAGTATGATTCCGTTTCCATCACCGAGAACTACCGTCCTGAGTTCATGCTGACCACCGAGCCAGTTACCGCTACGCTTGTCTGGGATCCAGAGACTCGCCTTATCAAGGGCGCACAGTTCTTCTCGACACATGACGATGTTGCTCAGGCAGCAAACGTTGTGTCCGTTGCAATTGCCGCTAGAATGACTATCGACAACCTTGCAGCAGTTGACCTTCTGTTCCAGCCAAACTTTACCAACCCAGTCAACTACATTGGCTCCGTTGCTATGGCTGCCTGCGCAAAGGCCAAGTAAGCTCCGCACATAACACACAAAAGAGAAGGAAGCTGGTGGAGGTGCCAGCTTCCTTCTTTGCTATCGAGCCTGAGTCTAGCTCGGTTTATGTCTGTTTGGAGTGATCGTGTGCCCATCTTGAAACGATGCCTTGCTTGAAACAGTGACTTGCTTGAAACGATGGCTATCTTGGCTTTCTGCTAACTACGGCAATGTAGTTGAGGTCGTCAGTATGATCGTTGAAGAACGTAAACATACTGGTGAACATCTTGGTATTTTCTGGCTTAAGGCCGTTTCTAATAACCCTTAGAGCACCATCAGCGCCTTCGTCCGCAATAAGTCCAGCCGGATTCATGAGTGTCATATTGCCGTTTTTAGTTTCTGGGCAGAAACCTGCTGACTCAAAAAGGTCTTTCCAACCTGTTAGGGTTAGCGGCTTTACGTTGACGTTGATGGTTCTTGAGAGTTCGTGGACCAGTTCATCGTCTTCTTTGAGTAGAAGAACGTCATGAGTAAGCAGTACGCCTCCTGGTTTAAGTACGCGTGCGTACTCTTTTACAGCAGCCTCTTTCTGCTGATCAGAGAGCATGGTGAGCATCGCTTCGTTGATAACAACATCAAAGCTATTATCGGGGTAGGAGAGGTTTGTAGCGTCTCCTTGTTCCACTGTCACGTACTCCTCGATATTGTTTCTCGCGATATTTTCTTTTGTTTTAGGAAGCACGTCAGCATTAAGGTCAATTGCGGTTACATGGCAGTGGAAACGTTTTACCAGCTCAACCGTAGTGGTTCCAATATTGCAAGCTACCTCAAGAATCTGAGTTTCTGGCGTAATCTCTACGGAATTAAGTAGCCAATTGGTTGCTTCAATACCTCCGGGGCGCAGTCTTGTCTTGCCCATACGGAGTAAAAACTCGTGACCAGCTTCCATACTAAGACCCCCTTCATACTATGAAAGAATAAAGTTAGCTTTATCTAACTGATACAAGTTAAGCACATCATTACCTGCGAAAAAAGCCAAATTAATTGCTATTTTTGAAACAATTTAGCAGGTAGATTGCGACAAAAAATAACCTATATGTCCAATCGTACTTTTTGTGCATTTTCTTTAGCAGTTTATAAGTTTATAGTGGACGCAAGGTAAGGGCGACTTACTAATTTCCGCAGGTAATTGAAGCGGAATACTAAGGAGGAAGTTATGTACTACTCTGCTGGAACGTATGAATCGTTCGCTAAGCCAGAAAAGCCCAAAGACGCCGACAAAAAATCAGCTTATATCATTGGAACAGGACTTGCAGGTCTAGCTGCTGCGTTTTATCTTGTCCGCGATGGCCAGGTAAAGGGTACAAGAATTCACCTGCTCGAGAAGCTTGAGCTTGCAGGCGGAAGCTGCGATGGCCGTAAAGATGTAAGCAAGGGTTTCTACATGCGCGGTGGCCGAGAGATGGACAACCACTTTGAGTGCATGTGGGATATGTTCAGAGACGTTCCATCTATTGAAACACCTGGCGTCTCGGTACTTGATGAGTACTACTGGCTCAACAAGCACGATCCAAACTACTCGCTCTGCAGAGCTTCCGAGAAGTGCGGCAAAGATGCCCACACAGATAAAAAGTTCAAGCTTGATAAAGAGTCTTCACTTGCACTTGCCAAGCTGTTTATGACTCCCGAGAAGGACCTTGAGGGCAAGAAGATTAGTGACGTACTTCCTGATTCTTTCTGGAACACTAACTTCTGGCTTTATTGGCAGACTATGTTTGCGTTCCAAAGATGGTCCTCTGCTCTTGAGATGAAGCGCTATCTTTGCAGATTCTGTCACCATATTGACGGTCTGCCTGACTTTACTGCGCTGCGTTTTACCAAGTACAACCAGTATGAGAGCATGATTTTGCCACTGGTCAGGTATCTTGAGAATCACGGCGTAAGCGTTGACTACGGTATGGACGTCAAGAACGTCATCATCAACGACACCAATGGTAAAAAGGTAGCCACTCAAATTGTTTACGAGAAGAACGGCTCACAGCAAACCATTGATCTAACCGAAAACGATTTGGTGTTTATCACCAATGGCTGCTGCACTGACACCTCTTGCTATGGTGATCAAAATACTGCTCCAGATATCAGTAACGTCAGAAATGGCGTAGGGGAGTCCTGGGATCTGTGGAAGAACATTGCAGCTCAGGCCAAGCATGGTGAGTACGGCAATCCAGATAATTTCTGTAGTGACTTTGAGGCAACTAACTGGATGAGCGCTACCATCCAGACAAAAGACGAAGAGATTATCAAGAAGATTATTGGCGTCTGCAAGAGAGATCCAAGAGAAGGTAAGGTCACAACCGGCGGTATTGTAACCGTCAAGGATAGTACCGATAACTGGTACCTCTCGTGGACCATCAACCGTCAGCCACAGTTCAGAGCACAGGACAAGGACACCGTACTTATCTGGGTCTATGCATTGAGTACCAACAAGCCTGGTAACTTTGTTAAGAAGGCTATGCGTAACTGCACCGGCGAGGAAGTTTGCCAGGAGTGGCTCTATCACATTGGTGTTCCAACCAAGAAGATTGAGGACTGGGCAAAGAACCGCTGCAACACCACTACGTGCTTCATGCCTTACATCAACGCATTTTTCCAGCCAAGAAAGGCTGAGGACAGGCCTCTGGTTGTTCCTGAGGGTTCCGTTAACTTTGCCTTTATTGGACAGTTTGCCGAGACTCCTCGTGACACCATCTTTACTACGGAGTACTCAATCCGTACTGGTATGGAGTCTGTCTACACGTTGATGGACGTTGATAGAGGCGTACCAGAGGTTTGGGGTTCTCAGTACGACATCAGAGAGCTTCTAAGGGCAACCTACTATGCTCTGGACAAGAAAACGCTTGATAAGGCGCCGCTTTCGTTCAAGGAGAAGATGCTCTTAAAGGTAGCTCTCAAGGCCGTCAAGGGCACTGATATTGAGCTACTGCTCAGGAACAGCGGTCTGATCAAGTAGAGGTGCGGAGAAATCCGCAGAGTCAAAACGATTGACTACACGCGATTAGACACGTACAAGAAACACAAAAGTGGCTGCAGATGACACGTCAAATGCAGCCACTTTTTTACGATTTAGATATAACACGTAGAGATAAGACTCTGTGTACTAGGTTGCATGCTCTGTAGACCTGTATCAATTAGTTAAAAATGCATGTGATACAAACAGCGAGAAAACAAATTATAATTTGTAGCGGTAAGAAAAATGTAATGGTGCTGCGTCCAACTTAAATCAAAATACAACACTATTTTGAGGAGATTATAAGATGAACGACTACTTAAAATTAAATCAAGATAGATGGAATAAGGTAAGAAATGACTATACCGAACCACTAACGCATGAAGAATTAGAAGAAGCTAGAAATAATCCAATTGCTGTTGCATTAACGGTTGGGAAAAAAGTTCCAACAGAATGGTTTGAAAAGGCCGGCGGAAAAAAGATATTAGGCTTAGCTTGTGGTGGTGGACAACAGGGTCCCATTTTTGCTGCTAAAGGCTATGACGTAACCATAATGGATTTTTCTACATCACAATTACAAAAAGATGAGATGGTTGCTAAAAGAGAAGGCTTAACAATCAATACCGTTCAAGCCGATATGACAAAGCCTTTTCCATTCGAAGATGAAACTTTCGATATTATTTTTAATCCAGTTTCGAATGTATACATTGAAGACTTAGAAAACATGTATAAAGAAGCCGCTCGCGTATTGAAAAAGGGTGGGCTGTTAATGGTCGGCTTCATGAATCCTTGGACGTACATGTATGATGCTGACGTTGTATGGGACCACCCCGATGAGGAATTACTTTTAAAGTTTTCAATCCCTTTTAATTCAAGAAAGCTTGAAGAGCAAGGCAAAATAACCATAGATCCAGAATATGGATATGAATTTAGCCATACCTTAGAAACTCAGATTAGAGGCCAACTAAAAAATGGCCTTGCTATGATTGATTTTTATGAGTCATGTGATAAAAGGAATCGATTATCACAGTATGGGAATGACTATATTGCCACGCTCTGCATCAAGCTCTAATCCTATACAGCATGCTTCAAGACAGCCTGGACAACCTCAGAATCAAAGTCTCCCTGAGCCTCTGTAAGCGCCTCTAAGAGCTGAGCTACGCCTTCCTCATACACGCTAGGCAGCAGATACTTCGAGACAGCCTTAGCCTCATCAGTGCCGTTTTCCATGCAGCATGAGTAGTGAGCAATCTTAAGAAGGTCCAGATCGTTTTCGGAATCGCCGCACACGATAACTTCTTCTGGCTTAAGACCTATAGTCTCAATGAGCTTCTCAAATCCCTGTGCCTTATTCCAGCCACGATAATTGATGTCAAACCATCCAATATAGGGAGAAACCAACTCAACCTCTGGTACTGCGCTGGTAACAGCCTCATAGATCTCTTGCTGGCGCTTTTCATCTTGAGGGAAGAGCAGACCTCCCGCATACATAGGGACATCTCTTGGAACGGACTGTGGTCCAAGTCCTGGTACAAACGTGTTAAATGAGGCCGCAAGGTGATCTACCACCTCTTGAGTAGTGTCAACTATTTTCCAACAAGAGGTAAATGACGTGTCAAGAGGCTGCTCAAGCGGACCTTCTTGATAATACGTAAGCAAACAATCATCCATTGGAGAAATGACCTCGTAGATCTTCTCCATCATCTCGTACGTAAATTTTTTTGTGAAAATGAGCTTGCCATTAAAGTAGAGAATCTTTCCACTTGAAAACACACCAGTGTCTGTCAGGGAAACGTCAGACTTTAGATAAGAAAGTGCATCATATACAGGTCTTCCGGTAGAAAGTCCAAACGCAATACCTGCGGCTTTAAGATTATTAATTGCCTGATGAGTTCTTTGTGAAATAGCTGGAGTGTCGGCAGGTTTTAACGTTTGGTCCATATCGGAAAGAACAAGCTTAATCATCAGGGCTCCCAAGATACGTGTGCTAAGTGAGTGTTTTGTTAATTCTACCAGCAAGAGTAGAGAAACGCGTAAAAATTGCCGTTATTATTACGTTATTAACTTAAAACTACGAGATTAGTAGAGGTCCATGAATATTTACGACCACTTTGCTCACGAGGATGAATATCCAGAGCTCAACATAGAGGCAATGTCTGAGCGCCTTGCAAAGGCACTGTCTTTTAAGACGGTGTATACCGACGCAGAGACAACCGATTGGTCTCAGTTTGATGCCCTTCAACAGCACATTGTTGATAGCTTCCCGTATGTTATGACAGCGGCCTCTAACGTTGAAGTGGTTGGTCACTCGCTCCTCATTGAGATTCCAGGATCCAACCACGAGCTTCCAGCTCTTATGCTTATTGCTCACCAGGATGTTGTTCCTGTTGTTCCTGGTACAGAAGACGCATGGACGCACGATCCCTTTGGTGGAGATGTCGATGACACGTACATTTGGGGACGTGGCGCGCTTGATATCAAAGACATGCTCATGGGCGAGCTTGAGGCACTTGAGTATCTGCTCTCACAGGGTTTCTCGCCAAGGCGCTCTATCTACCTGGCATTTGGTGAAGACGAAGAGGTCTTGAGCCACGGCGCCACCAGACTTGCCGAGGTGATGGCCTCGCGAGAAATGCGTGCGGCCTGTCTGTTGGACGAAGGCACCACTACGTTTTTTGACGGCAGTGCATACGGTGCGCCTGAGGCTACTGTGGCCGACATCTGCATCTCGCAGAAGGGCTTCTTGAACGTTAGGCTTACTGCGCCTGGTCATGGCGGACATTCCTCTAATCCTTTTGGCGGAACCTCGCTTGAGCATTTGAGCTGCGCGCTAGCCGCTCTCTCTGAGGCTAAACCTCAGCCTGAGCTTAACGATATTGTTAAAGAAACCTTTAAGGTTCTTGCACCAGAAATTACCGAAGAACCTTTTGCTGCTCTGGTGCATGATGTAGATGCTAATGAAGATAAGATTGCGCTTGCCGCAGCTCAGATCAAAGAGCTCTATCCCTTTGTTACTACAACATATGCTTTCAACATGCTTGAGGGTTCAAGTAGTGCGGCTAACGTTATGCCTGGTAATGTCAGCGCGACTATCAACATTAGGCTGCTTCCTGGCGTGAGCGTCAGCAAAACCGTTGAGCACATAAAACAGGTGGTAGCCCAAGTTGACCCTTCCATTGAGGTTGAGGCTTTGCATTCCACTCCCGCGGGAAGAATCGATTCTCCAGCTGGTGCTGGCTATCAAGAGCTCAAAGCCATTATGGAGCACTACCATCCAGGCGTTACCTTTGTTCCGTCCTTTGTGTGTGGTGGCACCGATTCTGTCCGATACGAGGGAATCTGCGATTCTATTCTGCGTATTTGTCCTTTTAGGCCAACGCCAGAAGATGAGGCAAACGGCGTCCATGGCATTGATGAGCGCATCGAAAAACGCGTTTATACTCAGGGTGTTCGTGTTCTTATTTCCTTTGTTAAACAAATGTGCCAATAATTTGCTATCGCGCAACTTACGTTAAAATAGACACATGTTATGTACTACAAAAGGGGAGTGAAACGTTGCAAACTAGGCAGCAGCTAGCTAATCAAGTAGCATCCCAAATTAAAGAAGCAGCAGACGCCGATGCAGCAAAAGCGCAGGCAGAGGGAACTATTACTGATCCGGTTGGAAGCTCTAATAATCCTTCTAATGCTGTTTTTACCGTTGCAAATGTCATTACGTTTTGCAGGTTAATCCTTACGCTTATCTTTCTTGTGCTCTTCTCAACAGGAGGAAATCGCTGGGTTGCACTGGGCTGTTATGTAACCGCAGCTGTCACTGATTTTCTTGATGGTCAGATAGCTCGTAGAACGCAAACCGTCAGCTGGCTGGGCAAAATCATGGATCCTATCATGGACCGAGTCCTTCTTATCACAGGTGTTCTTGGTCTTTTGATTATTGGTGAGCTTCCTCTCTGGATTCCATTGTTTGTTATTGGACGCGATGTCTACCTTACTCTTGGCGCTCTTGCTGTGCGCAAATTCCGCAGGCGTCCTATTGATGTTGTCTTTGTAGGTAAAGCTGCAACTGCCTTTTTGATGACTGGTTTTAGTCTTCTTCTTCTGGGCATTCCAGTTGTATCCGGCCTTGGCCTGGTCAACGTCAGTTGGCTTCCAGGTCTTAACTCTGAGAGCAGCGCGCTCGGTATCTTCTTTGTGTATATAGGAATTGTTTTCTCGGCAATTACTGCAGTTGTTTATACTGGTGAAGCGGCTAAAATAGTTAAAGATAGTAAACGCACTCAAGCATAAGTTAGGTTGTTTATGACTTTCCTTCAGCACAACCATGTATCTTTGCGCCAGCTCTCTCATAAGATGCTGGCTTTTCTTGTAAGCGTGCTGCTTGTATTTGTTCTAGCTGCTCCTTTTGCTCCTGCAACTACTGCTCTGGCAGAAAATACCTCTTCTAACAAGACTTCCGTAACAGATGAGCCTAAACTTACTGAGGCAACTACTGCCATTGTCACCGATGCTCAAGGAAACGTCCTCTGGAGCAAAAATCCAGATCAAGAGCTTCCCATGGCATCCATCACCAAGGTTATGACTGCAATTGTTGCGCTTGATTCTGGCGTTAATCTTGATGAGCCTTGTAAAATCACAGTTCCAGATCTTGAAGAAGGTTCACAAGTTGCTGGTTTAACCTCGGATGATACGCCTACACTCAGACAGCTCATTATGATGATGCTGGTGTATTCCGCAAATGACGCAGCTTATAACATTGCTGTCAACGTATCTGGCTCTCAACAGGCCTTTGTTGACCAAATGAACAAAAAGGCTGCTGAGATAGGCATGACACACACGCAGTTCCAGAATCCTCACGGCTTAGATGCTGATGGTCACTATTCAACTGCGCGAGACCTTGCTCTGATGGGTCGTTATGCACGCGAGCACTATCCACTTATCGCAAGCGCTGTACATACCAGGTCATACACTACAACGGTAGGAGGGGAGCAGCGCACGTTCCACTCAACCGATGACCTTATGGACACCTACCGAGGTCTTCTCGGCATTAAAACAGGTGCTGAAGACTCTGGTACTGCCTTCCTAGGTGCTTCAAAGCGCGGAAACATTACGCTATATACCTGTGTGCTTGGTTGCGAGACTACACAAGGTCGTTTTGACGATACTGCCATTCTGATGAACTGGGCTTATCGCAATTACAATCGTGTGGCCATTCAGCGAACTGACCAGATTGTGCAGATTCGTACGAGCGAGGACAACTTCTTGCTCTCTGCAGTGGTTAAACCATCAACTTCTACCACGTATATGGCATGGCCTGGCTCTAAAGACTTCACCTACCAGACCACCATGCTTTCTCCCAACTATCCAGTAGCTAACAACCAGATGATTTCTTCAACTGACTGGTCCCAAGATTCCGCGCAGGTAGGCACCACCATTACCCAAGCACATCTGACACTGTGGACTATTCCGGCCTACAACCTCTTTGACCTGTATTCGGTTGCTCCGTATCTCTTTGGGAGAAACTAATGTCTGAGCAGAAACGCTCTATCCTTCATACCGAGCTTGAGTATCTTGGCGCACAATTCTCAACCTTAACTGAAGGCTTCAACTTAGCCCAATCTTTCTATGGCGAGAAACCCCTTGAGGAAGCTCTGAAAGATTGTGCTCTTATTGACCTGAGTGGTATCGGCTACACGCTGGTGAGTGGTACAGCAGCTCAAAATTTTGTTGAAGCTGTCTTTGCAGGTAAACAGCTTGAGATAGGAGAGACTTCATTTGAGTGCGCACTTACGGGAGACGGATCTCTGTCTTCCATCGGTCTTCTCGCGCGCTCTGGTCAAAACGAGTACGTGGTACTTGATGCATCTGAGCGCTCTCTTGTTCTAGACGAGTGGCTTTCTATCATTGCGTCTGTCGAACAAAACGGTGTAGCTCCTTATGCAGAAGTGTCTTTAGAAGACGCAACTCCGCTGCTTACTCCGCTTCTTCTTGCTGGTAAAAAGGCCAAGAAGGTCCTTATGGACTACCTGGGAGAACAGAGACTTCCAGAAGACTCAAAGCTTTGTAATCTTATGCTTGACCAAACAATCCCTGCACTTGTGGCCAATGTTTCAACCAAGAAAGTACCTGCATATCTGGTTATGGTCCCACCGGTACATACGGTAATTCTTTTTAGAAGCTTGCTTTCTTTTGAAACAGTCCATCCTCTTGGACATAAGCAGCTCATTGAAGGCCTTAAAACATATCTTCCATGGTTTTCAGAACTTGCAAGTAACACTAAAGTAGTAGTAGCTAAAGATAAACTTGAAGGTTGGGGTTTACTCAGAGCCTCTGATGATTTCATTGGCGCAAGGGGTGATCTTCTATGAAATATGCAATTAATGCAGTAGGTGTTCCTGCTCCTATGGGACCATACTCTCAGGGTACTACTGCAGGTAGATTGGTATTTGTAACTGGTCAAATTGCGGTCTCTACAGAAGACCCAAAGGAGCTCATAGACGGAGGAATTGAAGAACAGACTACTCGTGTCATTCATCTTGCTCAGTCAATTCTGGCAGAGGCAGGATGCACCCTTTCTGATGTGGCTCAGACAACTATCTATCTTGCTGATATCAATGATTTGCCTAAGGTAAACGAGATTTATAGGCAGTACTTTGTTCTTCCTGCACCTGGCAGGGCAGTTGTTGAGGTTTCTGCGTTGCCACTTGGTGCGCTCATCGAAATGGACTGCATTGCTTGTCGTTAAGCGTTATTATTATCTTGTAACCAAATTAAGGAGAAAC
Source organism: Atopobium sp. (assembly GCA_018363825.1). Taxonomy (GTDB): domain Bacteria; phylum Actinomycetota; class Coriobacteriia; order Coriobacteriales; family Atopobiaceae; genus Lancefieldella. Next base: position 10,508 of record JAGZNE010000010.1, read on the forward strand.
CATGTCAACTGACGACATCAAACAGCAGTCACCAGACTCAACAGAGATTTTCCGCATGCCATCAGCTGACGCTACGGTTCCAGACCTTATGGCTCAACAAAAGCCTGCTCACCCTGTCCTTACTATTGTCAAGGGACCACAGACTGGTCAGACTTTTGAGCTCAATTTACCTCAGATTTCTCTTGGTAGAGACCCAAAGAGCAGCGTTTTCTTGAACGACATGACAGTTTCCAGAAATCATGCCACCATTGATCTCTCTAATCTTGCCCTTGGTTATGCAACTATTGAAGACCTTGATTCTCTCAATGGTACCTGGGTTGATGGTGCCATTATTAACAAGGCTACCCTGCGTGATGGCTCAACCATTCAGATTGGCACCTTCCGCATGGTCTTCCATACCAGCAGAGTTTCAGCTTAAGGTTAAAGGATAGCTTTATGGCTGATTCAGGCTTTCTTACCATTGGTAAAGTAGTCAAGAAATTACAGACTCTCTATCCTGACTTGAGTGTTTCTAAAGTCAGATATCTGCAGGATGAAGGTTTGCTTACTCCTACCAGAACTGCTGGTGGTTATCGTCTCTATTCCCAAAAAGACGTTAAGCGACTTGAGACTATTCTGTATCTGCAGAAAAGCCGTTTTATGCCACTCTCAGTTATTAGAGAAGAGCTTGATAGGCAAGATAAAAACCTTGAAGCTGAACAACAGGTCAAAGCTCAGACTGACGAGGCAACTGGAGCTGAGGCTCAGGCTGCGCCTGAAGCTCAAAGTTCTTCTCGTCAGGCTCAACCTCAGCTTGATGGAAAGCAAGTATCTCAAGCAATTCTTGGCGCAACGCATGCTGATGCTATTGTGGTACCTGTAGATGACCCTGAGGTAGTTCAGAAATATCACGCTATTGATCGCATCCCAGAAATTGTGGGATGCTCTGTAGGCTTTGTTCGTCAGCTTTCCGAAGCAGGCGTCATTACTTTAAAGCGCTCTCCACACGGTAGAGACCTTGTGGATGGCAAAGACCTTACGTTGATTCGCCTTTGTAGTGAGCTTCGTCACTTTGGTTTTGAGCCCAAGAACCTGCGTCAATACGTTATGGCTGCAAACCGAGAATCTAGTATGTTTGCCAAGTCGCTTGTCGTATACGCTAAAAAAGGTGGGGGAGTTGAAGTTGACCATACTGACGAGACTCGTCAGAAGTTTATGGCTGCTCTGACCCGCATGTTAGGCCTCACCAATGCGGTTAGAAATGAACTTATCACTAAATTAGTTCGTGAATCTTTTAAGGATATGCATCTAGACGAGTAATCTAGGTATATATAACTATTCATTGATTTTGATATTGAATGTGAGGACATTGTGTCTACGTATGATTATGAGAGTCATATCATTAGCATTCCTGATTATCCAGAGCCAGGCGTTATCTTTAAAGATGTAACTCCACTTTTTAAAGATCCTGAGTGCTTCCACGCAGTTGTTGATGACATTGCAGAGCACTTTGCTGATGCGGGAATTACCAAGGTTATTGGTGCTGAGGCTCGTGGTTTTCTTGTTGGAACCCCTGTAGCCTACAAACTGGGCGCAGGCTTTGTTCCTGCTCGTAAGCCAGGCAAGCTGCCTCGTGAGGTTTACGCACAGGCTTATGACCTGGAGTACGGTACCAGCGAGCTTCAGATTCACACCGATGCTCTTACCCCAGACGACGTTGTTCTTATTGCTGATGACCTGGTTGCTACTGGCGGCACCTGCGTTGCTTGTGCTCAACTTGCCGAGAAGGCCGGTGCAAAAGTAGCTGGCTTTGCATTTGCGCTTGAGCTTTGCTATCTGCACCCAAGGGAGATTATTGGTAAGTGCTTTGACCAAGAGGTCTACACCCTTATTAAGGTTCAATAAGCTAAATCACTTACATCAGACTTACTTTAACCTGACTATTATGGCTGGCAAGACTACGTGCTTGTCGGCCATTTGTCTTATTTACATAAACATTTTGTTAATCACAGTAAACTTGTTTGCAATACATAGAATTTCTCCATAATTGCAGGTCAAAGATAAATTTATGCAATGATATTTGCCCGCTCCATTCTATATAACTGCACAAATAGTCTTTTGAATTTGTATTAAATGTCATTTTCGGGGTAAACTATTCAAATACTCGATAGGGTAGCTTCCTGTTTACACGGGTTTCTTGCTAAGAAATCGGCGAGTTGACTTTGATTTTTTATCAAATGAGCTATCCTAGATGGCAAAGCAAAGCAACACGTTGCCCAATTGATTTCGTGCTTTGCGGAAGGAGCTTATATGTCACAGCGCCGATCTTTCACAAGACGAGACGCTCTCTTATTTGCAGGTCTTGGTGTAGCTGCTACGCTGCTTACCCCAGCCAAGCTATTCGCAGACCCACAAAGCGATCTTGAGGCCGCATCTGCCCAGCTAGACTCTCTTGGTGCAGCTCTTGCAGAGGCCATGGATAATCTTAACGAGAAAACCTATGCACTTGACGCTACCAACAACAAGATTGGTGAAGTTCAGGAGCAGATTGCAGAGACTACAGACCAGCTCAATAAGCAGCGTCTTGTCCTTTCTGCAGCAATGAAGAGTGCTTATAAGGCAGGCCCACAGGAGACTTTGGACTTCCTCCTTGGAGCATCTAGCCCAGAGGACTTTGTCAGCCGTGTCTACTATATGGACCGCACCAGCAAGCAGGAGGCTGACTCCATCAATACTGTCAAGGCTCTTGGTGACCAGCTTCAGGCTCAACAGCTTGAGCTTCAGGCTGAGCAAGAGAACCTTCAGGCTCAGGTCGCTGAGATGAAGACCACCGCAGATGGCCTTCAGAGCCAGGTTGCAGAGGCTAAGGCTTACTATGACTCCCTTGATGCTGAGGTAAAGGCTCAGCTTGCTGCTCAGGAGGCTGCATCAGCTAACAACAACGTTGCTTATGCAATTGAGACTGTTACTCGCGAGACTCCTTCTAACAGCTCAGAGTCTAACGATAGCTCCTCTAACGATTCCAGCTCCAGCTCTTCAAGTTCAAGCTCCTCTAGCTCCAGCAGCTCCAGCAGCTCTAGCAGCTCCAACAGCAGTTCTAATTCTGGTGGTGGGTCATCATACTCCGGCGGTGGCGGTGGCTACCCAGCTGCAGGCGGTGGCGTTGCTACAGCTTATGCTTGCATTGGCTATCCATACGTTTGGGGCGGAGCTTCCCCTGCTACAGGCTTCGACTGTGGCGGCCTAATCTACTACTGCTTCCTCGGCTACCGTGCAGGTACTGCAGGCACCATTGGCCGTGCTATCCGCGCAGCTGGTAACTGGCATGATTCCCTAGATGAGCTCAACTATGGCGATATTGTCTTTACTCGTGCAGGCTATGAGCACGTTGGAATCTACATCGGCGGTGGCCGCATGATTCACGCAGCTAACGAGTCCGTCGGCGTTATCGAGGGACCTGTGTATGCTTGCTATGGTGGAGGACCATTCTCCGGCTAACGTACAATTTCTGTACAAAGTTTTAACTCACGCACGTAAAGTCGTACAATATCCAAGTACGCTTTACGTGCTTTTTTATTAACCATAGACTGCTAGGGGAGATTGTGGCGTTTCATCTCAAACATAAGACAAACATTATTGAACGTCATTTTTCTCGTAGATTTCAGGTAGCCCTTATTGGAGAAGGCCTGCTTGTTGGCCTTCTGGGTGGCGGCGTAGTCACGCTGTATCGCCTTTGTCTTTCTTTTGCAGAAGCTCAAATGCGCTCTATCACTCAATCAATCGCAGGTAATTGGCCTTATATGGCTCTCTGGTTTGGTGTTCTGATTATTCTTATGGCAGCCGTTTGTCTACTCATGAAGTTTGAACCCTACACCGCTGGCTCTGGAATCCCTCAGACCAATGCTGAGGTCATGGGATCTGCCGATATGCCCTGGTATCGAGTTCTTCCTGTTAAGTTTATCCAAGGCGTCCTGGTGGCTTTTGGTGGCCTTTCTATGGGTCGAGAAGGTCCATCAGTCCAGTTGGGCGCTGTTTCTGGTAAAGCGGTCTCAAAATTCCTTAAGCGCAAAAGGGGAGAAGAACGTCTTCTGGTAACCTGTGGCGCTGCTGCGGGTATGTCAGCCGCTTTTCATGCCCCTCTCACCGGCACACTTTTTGCTATCGAAGAGATTCAGAAAGAGTTTCATGCTCCACTGATTATCTCGGCAATGACCGCATCAGTAGGCGCTGACTTCCTGGTTTCTAACGTCCTTGGTATGAAGCCTGTCCTTCAGCTTCCTTACGTAGCACCATTACCTCATGTCGACTTTGCATTTGTTCTTATCGTCGGTTTTATCTGTGGTTTATTAGGAGCGCTCCACAATAAGGGAATGTTCTTTGCCCAGGGGCTGTACAAAAAGATAACTAAGTTTGCGCCTTTCTCAAGGCTCATTATTCCATTCATGCTAGCTGGAATTATGGCTTTTATCTGGCCAGATCTTCTTTGTGGCGGCGACGCCATTATCGAGAAAATCAAAGAGCCAGCAACGCTCACTGAACTCATGGTTATAGCGCTTTTACTGGGCAAATACATCTTTACCACAACATGTTTTGCTGCTGGAACGCCTGGCGGAACTCTCTTTCCAATGGTTGTCATGGGAACACTTGTTGGAACACTGTTTGCCCTGGTAGCAACCCATGTTTTTGGCATACCTATGGCATATGCACCAAATTTTATTGCTATGGGCGTTGCAGGCATTTTTGCCGGAGCAGTAAGAGCACCCGTCACCGGAGTAGTGCTTATATTTGAGCTCACAGGTTCTCTTGAGGCTCTTATGGCTATGTCTGCAGTTGCAATTGTGTCCTACGTAACCGCAAATATCCTACGTGTTGACCCATTCTACGAGCATTTACTTGCAGAATTCTTGGCTTCTCAGCAAGGGGAGTCTAAACCAACACTTGATTCTGGCGAGAAAATCCTTCATGAGTTCACTATTGGCCAAGGAAGTCCCATTGAGGGCAAATTGCTCCAAGATATCCCATGGCCTGACAAAGTGAGGGTTGTAACTATTGATCGTGCGGGCTTGGAAATTATTCCAACCGGCCAAACTGAATTGATGGCGCTGGACAAGATTCTTGTAATTTTTGATGAGATGTATGAAAGCGATGTCATGATTAAATTGAATGTCATGACTGACTCATCGGTGTAGCGCTCATTGCAAACGCACTAACAACACAAAGGAGAGGGGCTCAAAATCCTTCTCCTTTTTCTTCAACTCATTAGTTTACATAATATCGATTATCAGACTTTTATATACTATTATTTAAATAGTATCGACTGCAATAGTATACAGAGCTTCAATCACATTATTATTACCCAGAAAATGAGCCTCTGAGAGCCTTTCTAAGCTACGATATTAATTACTTATGAGTAATTACACCTACAGCTCTATAAACTATATTTAATGACATGATAAATTTGATGATTATTCAATTTGATAAGTTGGCGACAATACTGAATCTTTTATTTATAAAATAGCTTTCTTGGTACCTCTCTAAAACTAATTTTTAGGGCTGAACGTATTTTTATAGTTATACATATTGATAAATCATCTTGAAATAACTTAATCACAGAGCTTTATATATTCAATGTATTGATGGCTACAAAATTACACTGTCTTATGCTTCATCGTATGATTTTAACCTTTTACTCCCCTTTTATAAAAAATAAGCAATCTACCTGCATAAATACAATAAATATGCAGGTAGATTAGGTAAAAATCCTTCTATACAGTCAAACGATATATAATAATTGTACATCCGAAAATCACGGTCTTAAGGAAACATACTATGGAAAAACAAGCACTTCTCGCCCAATGGCTTCATGAACAAGAAATTGCTCATATCAAGGGATGGGATTTCTCCCATATTAGGAACAGATATAAAGAAGAGGATGATCTTCCATGGGACTTTGGAAGTATCATCAAATCCTATCTACACGATACTGATTATCTATTAGATATGGAAACGGGTGGTGGAGAATTTCTTTTGTCTTTTCTCACCAATCCTAAACAGACTGCAGCAATTGAAGGTTATGCTCCAAACATCAAACTGTGTGAAGAGAGACTCCTTCCTTTAGGGATAGACTTTAAGGCAGCTGACGGAGGAGATGAGCTTCCGTTTGAAGATGATTACTTTGATCTTGTTACCAACAGACACGGTAAATACAACATACAAGAACTAAAAAGAATTCTTAAAAGTGGGGGTATGTTTCTTACGCAACAGGTTGGCGCTGAGAATGACAGGGACCTGGTAGAGCTTCTACTAGGAGATATCGAGCTTCCCTTTCCTAAAGCTTATTTAAGTATTGCCAGACAAGAATTAATAAATAATGGATTTGACATTATTGAGGAAGCTGAAGCCTATAGGCCAATAGAATTTTATGATGTAGGTGCTCTTGTTTGGTTTGCAAGAATCATTGACTGGGAATTTCCATACTTTGAAGTCAAAAAATACCAAGAGAACCTCTTTAAAGCTCAGAAAATTATTGAGCAAGATGGCGTAATCAAGGGAAAAATTCATCGATACTACTTTGTGGCGAGGAAAAAGTAATATATCAACGCAATTGACACTATGATTCCAATTAGAGACAGTATTGATTTGTTCTTCTCGACGTATTTAGAAGATGGGCTAAAAAAAAGTATCAGGCAACTATAGATTTTCGGAGACAACCATGAGAATTGAACATATCGCATTGTATGTAAACGATATAGAGGGTGCCCAACAGTTTTTTGTGAAGTACTTTGGGGCAACATCTAACGACGGCTATCATAATCCTCAAACGGATTTTCGCTCATACTTCCTTTCCTTCGATAAAGGCGCACGACTTGAAATCATGAACAAACCTAACATGTCAGATTTACCAAAAGCGATCAACCGCACGGGATACGCTCATATTGCATTTAGTATCGGAAGTAAAGAAAAGGTAGATACCCTCACTGCGGAGTTGAAAGCAGACGGCTATGAAGTCATCAGCGGACCAAGAACAACCGGAGATGGCTATTATGAAAGTTGCATTATTGCCCTTGAAGACAATCAAATTGAAATTACGGTTTAACTAAAAATTTGAATGGATAATATCGGATATGAAGAAAACAATTTGGGATTGGTATGCCCCGTTCTATCGCCAATCCATGCTTCCTGATAAAAAAGCATATCAATGGATGTACGATCGTATCTCACACGTTGTAAAAGACAAAACTGTTCTTGAAATTGCAACTGGACCAGGACTTATAGCAAAACATATTGCCTTTGTAGCAAAGAGCATTACTGCAACAGATTATTCTGCTGATATGATTAAAGAGGCTCAAAAGGATACATATCCAGAAAACCTCACCTTTGAAATTGCTGATGCTACTTGTCTCCCCTATGCAAATCAGTCTTTTGACGTTGTTGTTATTGCAAATGCGCTGCACATCATGGAACACTCGGACAAAGCCTTACAAGAGATAAGACGTGTCTTAAAAAATGGAGGCATGCTAATTGCTCCAAACTTTGTCAATCATACTGAAGTTAATACGTTCTGGAAATCTTTTCTAAAAATCGTCGGTGTTAGTTTTGAGCACCATTGGACAGAAGATACTTATCCTCAGTATCTTGAATCACAAGGATGGAAAATAGAATTTTCTAAAACTATTGTAGCTAGGCTCCCTCTATGTTATGTCGAATGCAGTCAAAAATAATATAGACCACTTATAAATAATGTATTCTTTTAATAAATTGTATCAATCAAATGCATGTTCTCTCAAAAGGATTCACCGTGGATGACAAGCTACAGATACAGCCCGGAACAGCACAAGAAACACTTATTATCCCACTTTATGCCCGAAAGAAATGTGGTGACAAGTTTCCTGAACTCTACGCAGACCCTGCAGCAACAGAAATTTGTAACAGATTAGATTATGATTTTTCAGAACTCAATAAGAAATATGACACAACGTTCTATGAATTTGGCGCACTTGAAGGTGCCATGCGACAGCTCGACATGATGTATGAAATAAACGATTACCTCAGAAACCATCCACATGCCTCAATCGTATGTCTTGGGTGTGGACTCGATCTTGACAGCAGGAGATGTGGAAACCAACAAAACAAAATATTCAATGTGGACTTTCCAGATGTTATTGCCATGCGAGAAGAACTGGCAGGCACAAATCCAAGAGAAACCAACATTGTCTCCGACTTGACGGACCTCTCTTGGATGGATCAAGTTGATGCACGCAATGGCGCTGTTTTTTACGCAGCAGGCGTCTTTCACTATTTAAAAAAAGAAAACGTCAAAGCTATTGTCTTAAAAATGACTGAACTTTTTCCTGGATGTAGACTCGTCTTTGATACGGTTGGAACTTTAGGCTACAAACTCATGATGAGAGTCATCCTAAAAAAGCATGGAATGAATAATTTTGGCAATCTGTTTTACACCAATAATTCAGTAAAAGATCTCTCCTCCTGGTCAGATAAGATTTCCGTTTCATCCAAAGGATACATGCTGGGTTATTACGATATGAAATTACCAAGTATCAAAGGTATTCATCGTCTTCTGGCAAACATCGGAGACAATATAATGCACATGCAGATTGTTAAGATAGAATTGCTGTATTAAAAGTACTAAAAAGCTTAACAGGCTCAGGGAGTTACATGAATATTGCCCTTATAAAACCAAGCGAGAAAACCAAAGCACAGCTCTTTGACATGCTTGAAGAATGGACACAAGACATCGAGGCAAACCATACAAACTCTTCTCCACGAAGAATATTTCTGTATGACTATCATAATTTCGAACAGTATCTAGGTTTCTTAGAAACCAAAGAAAAAACCTCAGACGGAAGAGTTCCTAGTACGACCCTCTTTTGTTTTGACTTTGACAGAAATATCTTTGTTGGCGCAGTTGATATCCGTCATTATCTTAATGATGGTCTTCTTTTAAGTGGTGGACACATTGGAGATGGTATCCGTCCAAGTGAGAGAAGAAAAGGATATGCAACGGCAATGATTGCTCTTGCGCTCAAAGAATGCAAAAAATTAGGAATTGACCGTGTTTTAATGTGTTGCCGTAAAGATAATATTGGCTCGGCAAAGTCCATTATTAATAACGGCGGGATCTTAGAAAATGAAGTCTTTGATGAGGATGGTATTCTCACCCAAAGATATTGGATTACTCTTTAGAGGTTCTTCTCACTTGTCTACAAGGCTTGATATACATTGAAATGGATTTATTTATATATTCATATTCCCATATGAAACAAAGGATAGCCTAATGATTCAAGATGAGCTCTTTGCACTTCAAGATACAGAATATGCCTCTTTTCAAAGTAAACTCATGCCCACTGTTCCAAAAGAATCAATTATTGGCGTGCGCGTTCCTCAACTCAGAAAGCTTGCAAAAAAACTTGGAAAAAGCAAAGAAGCTCAAGAGTTTCTTCTCGCCCTCCCGCATGACTACTACGACGAAAACATGCTGCATAGCCTACTTGTTTCCGAGATTAAAGACTTTGACGACTGTATCTTAGCGATTGATGCATTTCTTCCTTATGTCGATAACTGGGCCGTGTGTGACATCTTGTCGCCGCGGGTTTTCAAAAAGAATCGTACACGCCTTTTAACTGAAATTTCGAGCTGGGCATCTTCGAGTCATGTATATACCTGTCGCTTTGGTATAGAGATGCTTATGACCCATTTTCTTGATGAAGATTTTGACTCAAAATACCTTGAGATTCCTGCGCAAATTCACTCAGACGAATACTACGTTAACATGATGATTGCTTGGTTCTTTGCAACGGCTCTAGCCAAACAGTGGGATTCTACACTACCCTATCTTGAAACCAAAAAGCTGGACACGTGGGTATTTAATAAAACGATTCAAAAAGCATGCGAAAGTTATCGAATTACCAAAGAACAAAAAACTTATCTTAGAAGTTTGAAATAGTACTTTGAAAATAGCTGATATGGCTTTTTAGTAGGCTATCTAAATATTTAGGGGATCGAATAGCTCGATCCCCTATCAAATATCTATCAAATATGAAATAAGAATTTATCCTTCAACAGGCTGTCCAAGATATGAGGCTACAGAAGTTGCGGCAATGGCACCGTCTGCAGCTGCGGTAATAATCTGTCGTAATGGCTTCTTATTAAGGTCCCCTGCAGTAAAGAGACCAGGTGTTTTGGTAGCCATACGCTCATCAGCAAGAACATATCCCTGCTCGTCAAGATCTACAAGATCTGTCAAAAGCTCAGTTGAAGGTACGCGACCAACCAAGACAAAGACGCCAAAGCTACCCTCATCAAAGGTCTCTGTGTGCTCTTCTCCCGTCTGGTTATTGCGGAATGTAATAGAGGTAAGCAAATCATTGCCATCAACTGCAGTAATGCTGGTCAAATAACGAATCTCTGTCTTAGGATTCTCCTCAAACTGCTTAATTGCAGTAGCGTTAGCTCTTAGGTGATCCTTGCGCACAATGAGGGTTACTTTGTCAGCAAAGCGAGCCAGGAACTGAGACTCCTCTACAGCAGTGTTGCCACCACCGATGACAAATACCTGTTTGCCACGATAGAACATTCCGTCGCAGGTAGCGCAGTAAGAAACACCCTTGCCAGTGAACTTTTCTTCGTTGGTAAAACCAGCGTGACGAGGATTAGCGCCACCAGAAACAATGACAGCCTTTGCGTGATAGGTTCCTTCAGAAGTCTCAAGCACAAAAAGATTAGTCTCTGGATCCTTAACAATAGAAAGGACATTGGCCATGACAATCTCTGCGCCGAGGTCTGTAGCCTGCTTCTGAAGAGTATCGGTAATAGTGAAGCCATCAGTGTTTGGCATACCAGGGTAATTCTCAACCTCAGTAGTGGTGATGACCTGGCCACCTACCGCCTGTTTCTCTAAAACAACAGTATCGAGAAGGGCGCGTTTTGCATAAATTGCTGCTGAAAGTCCTGCAGGACCACCGCCAACAATAACAAGGTCTTTAGTAATAACGTCTGCCATGATTGGCTCCAATCGTATAAATCGTAACTGGCTTTGTTATACCCTACTGGTGACAATCATTATCAGTTATCTCTAAAAAATAGATTGCACACAATCTATTCACAAATAAAAAAGAAGCGCGTCAAGACCCCCATCTTGAACGCGCTCCCCTAATACTAAAAACTAGTTAGCAATGATGAAGTAAGCAACAAACGCAAGAGTTGCAACCCACATCAGAGGCTTAACCTTCTTAACGTTACCAGTAACAAGAGCAACAACAACATAGAAGATGAAGCCAAAGCCAATGCCGTCAGAGATTGAGTAAGTCATTGGAATACCAGCGATAACCATGAATGCTGGGAAGCCCTCAAGAAGATCGTTCCAATCAATCTCGGTAACCTCAGACATCATCAGGAAGCCAACAAGAACCAGTGCACCACAAGTTGCTGCAGAGCTGACGATAGAAATGAGAGGTGCAATGAATGCTGCTGCAATAAAGAGCAGACCGGTGAAAATAGAAGAAAGACCAGTACGACCGCCGTCAGCAGCGCCGGATGCGGACTCGATGAATGTGGTAATGGAAGAAGCACCAAAGAAACCACCTGCAGCTGCAGCAGCAGAGTCAACAATGAGGATCTGCTTGATGTCCTTGACGTTGCCGTCCTCAGTGAGGAAGTCTCCCTGCTTAGCAATAGCCATAGCAGAACCCATGGTGTCAAAGAAGTCAGACATCATCAAAGAGAATGCAAATACAAGAAGAACTGGAGTTGTCAGTGCCTTAACAATACCCATGACGCCAGCGCTATCGGTCAAGAATGGTGCACCAAAAGTGGAGAAATCAAGACCAGAAACAATGCCAGTAGGGCTTGCGGTAACACCAAGAGGAATACCAGCAAGTACGGCAAGAATAATGCCGATAAGCAGGGAACCCTTAACACGAGCAGAGTAAAGAACAACTGTTGCAACAATGGAAATTACACCAACGATAAAGGTTGGAGAGAAGATATCACCAAGAGCAACAAGTGTGGACTCATTAGCAACGATAATACCGCTGTTCTTGAGACCAATCATGGCAATAAAAAGACCTAGGCCAACAGAGATTGCGTGGCGTAGGTTTACAGGGATTGCATCCATGATTGCTTCACGAAGGCCGCAGAGAACTAAAAGAAGAATAGCAATTCCTTCAATGAAGATAACTGCCATTGATGCGTGCCAATCTCCACCAGTAATTGGAGTAAGAGAGAAAGCTACAACAGCGTTTACACCCATACCAGATGCGCAGGCAAGTGGACGGTTAGAGAACAGACCCATCAAAATGGTCATGATGCCGCCACCAAGACAGGTAGCAGTAATAGCTGCCGAAACTGGAACTCCTGCAGCAGCAAGAAGAGCTGGGTTTACTGCAATAATGTATGCCATTGCGAGAAATGTAGTAATTCCAGCCCTAAACTCTTGAGCGGGATTACTGCCACGCTCAGCTACCTTAAAGAACTTCTCCATTAAGCTCTTCCTTCCTAAAGAGGCTTTTCCTTTATGCAAGCGCTGAAGCGCTTATCACCAAAATAAAAAATTATTGAACGCCGCTTGAACCAAAACCGCCTGTACCGCGATCAGTCTGATCAAGCTCATCAACTTCAACAAGCTGTACAACAGGGACCTGTTGAATCACAAGCTGCGCAATACGCTCACCGCGATCAATATGAATAGTTTCTTTGCTATCAAGGTTAATCGCACAAACCTTAAGCTCACCACGATAATGAGCATCAATAAGGCCTGGAGTATTTGCCATAGACAGGCCCTTTTTAAGGGCAAGACCGCTTCTAGGCTGAACAAATCCTGCGTATCCATCAGGGATTGCAATAGCTAAACCAGTGGAAATAAGTTTGCGCTCAAAAGGAGCAAGATCAACATCTTCAGCACTTCTAAGATCTAATCCAGCGTCTCCTGTATAGGCGTACGAAGGTAGCTCAACAGTAGGATCAAGGCGTTTAATAGGTAGCTGGATGTCAAAATTGCTCATTAATTCAGGCTCCTTAATTCTGCACTAAATTCATCAACATCTTTGAAGTCTCTATAGACAGAAGCAAACCTAATGTATGCAACTTTATCGAGCATAACTAGGTTTTTAAGCACAATGCTTCCAAGGTCTTCAGATTTAATCTCGTATTGACCCTTATCTCTAATCTGAGACTCAATACCATCAATAAAATGATCAAGAGAAGCAACAGAGATATCTCTCTTTACTGTTGCAGCAACAAGACCTCTCATAAGCTTCTGTCTATCAAAAGGCTCCTTGTGACCGTCTTTCTTAACAACGGTGATAGGAATCTCTTCTAAGCGCTCATAGGTTGTAAAACGAAACTTACAGGACATGCACTCGCGACGCCTTCTAATAGCATCGTTATTCTCAGATGAACGAGAATCAATAACCTTTGACTCTTCGTGACCGCATTTTGGACAACGCATGGAATCCCCTTTTTTCGTATAAAAGGAAGATACCATTTTACGAGGTATTGACTGCTATCAACACAGAATTCTGAGAGAAATTTACATAAATATTTACTATTTAGATACAGAAGGAATCTCTAAGGTTTGTCCAGCTCTTAAAAGAGAAGAATCGAGATTATTTCTTTCTCTAATCCAACTTACTTGCTGCTCTGTGGAGACGCCCTCAATTGGGTTGCTCTCTGCAATTGACCACAACGTATCATTGCTCTGAACGGTAATTGTTTGTGAAGCGCTATCCATTACAGATGTAGCAAATGAATTAAGGGCAGTTGTGCGAAGGAAAGAAACCGCAAACATCAGAATAAATGATGCGGTAACAATAAGACCTGCAATAAAAGCCTCTTTGTTGGTCAGCGTCTTTACGTAAGAGACTTCCTCACGCTGAGGTGCAACGGAACCCTTCTTTGCGCCGCCTTCAATAACCTTGAATGCAGGCTTATAAGAAGCAAGTGCTGAAGTGCCATTAACCTGATACATCTTTGACTGATACATACGCCTCATATCATTTCCTTCCGTAATAGTTTTTACGGAACTAGTTATATCTAATACACCGGACAAAAAGTCATGTCCGAACGTTTGTACTAATAATATGTAGTACATTTGTTCGTGTCAAGAAAAAAATAGAACATTCGTTTGATTAATTTTTAGAACACGTGTATTATTACTAAAAAGAAAAAGGAGGCTCATATGCCAAAGGGCAAACTCAGCAAGCGTCAGGCAGCAATTTATGAATACATCTGTTCATACACAGATCAACACGGCTATCCCCCTTCAGTAAGAGAGATTGGTGCTGCTGTTAATCTTGCGTCTCCTTCAACTGTCCATATGCATCTAAAGGTCCTGGAGCAGTTTGGCCTTATTGATAGAGACCCAAAGAAGCCTCGTACTATGAAGATTGTTCCCCAGGCTTCAAACACTTCTGACGCAGCAAAGCTTGCTCCCGTTACTCAAGACGTAGCTAATAATGTCATTAGTCTTCCTCTTGTAGGACGTGTTGCTGCAGGTACACCTATTCTTGCTGAGCAAAACGTTGAGGAATCTCTATCTCTTCCAACAAGCATTGTTGGAGATTCAAGCTCTTTCATTCTTCGCGTACGTGGAGAATCAATGATTAACGCTGGTATTTTTGATGGCGATTATATTGTTGTAAAAGAGCAGCAAGATGCCCATGACGGAGAAATCGTTGTTGCTCTCATTGATGACTCTGCAACTGTTAAGACATTCTATAGAGAAAATGATCGTATTCGTCTTCAGCCAGAAAACGATTTTATGGAGCCAATCTACGTACAGAATCCTGTTATTTTAGGTAGGGTTACTGCACTTATTAGATCAATTTCATAGTCATACTATGGGTGTGGAATTAGAACAATCCAAAGGTAGAGTAACTTTCTTTGATACTATTCGAGGAATCTCAGTAGTATCAATGATACTGTTTCACTTTACCTATGATTTGTTTTTTATCTCTCATATTAAGCTTACGTGGTTTACACCTCTGCTTATGCAAATCTGGATACCATCAATCTCATATCCTTTTATTTTTATTGCTGGTTGTATGTGCACCTTCTCTAAAGATTCTTTTAAGCGTACAGGAGTTTATGGCCTTGTAGCCTTAGCAATATTTGCAGCAACTACCTTTGCAAAAGTTGATACTCCCATTACGTTTGGAATCTTCTTTTGTATGGCCTCATGCACCCTGGTAGAAGCTCTTATTTCACGTTTCGCTGTTCCACCAAAAGGATATGCAGCAGCAGTTCTTTTGCTTTTAATTTTTGTTGTTTGCATTCCAATTTCTAGTGGCCATATTGGTGTAGGCAACGTGGTTTTCTCGTTACCTAAAGAGTTATACCAAACACCATATTTAGCCTGGGCTGGATTTCCCTCTCCATCTTTTTCATCAGGAGATTACTACCCATTACTCCCCTATTTGTTCTTGTATTTAAGTGGCGCTGCTTTTAACAGACAGTTTAAGGAAGCTGGATATCCCAACTGGATGAAAAGGTTCTCTCTTCCCCTCATAACAGAGATGGGAAGACATTCACTTCTCATTTACCTTTTGCATCAACCAATTTTGCTGCTTATTGCCTTATTCGTCAGTCAGAATATCGTCTTCTGACACCACGTACGGCTCTAAAAGTGCCTGCATATACGTGTCGGCTTTAACTGACAGTAAAAGACCTTCAGCAACGTATTGCTCGTGTAGAAGCTGACATCTCTCGTGAACGGACTTAACAAGAGCGCCTTTGTTGAACGGGATAAGAGCGCTAATCACCTTGTCGCCGGCACTAGCTATTTCTTGAATCTTATGAAGAAGACCGTTAATGCCCATGCCTTCTTGTGCAGAAATAAATACAGCGTCTGGGTAGAGTGCTTTAAGCATTTGAAGTTCTTGGTCAGAAAGTAAATCAACCTTGTTAAGAACAAGAATTTGATCGCTTTTATCAGCCTCGATGTCTTTCAAAATACTACGAACAACTGCTATTTCTTTAGAAAGATTCTTATCAGTTGCATCTGCAACCAACAGAAGAAGATCTGCTTCTTGAGCCTCTACCAGTGTAGATTTAAAAGACTCAATCAGATTAGTTGGAAGCTTTTGAATAAATCCAACAGTATCCGTAAGAACAATCTTTCTGCCTTCATCAAGAGAAAGCGCTCTGGTAGTTGGATCAAGCGTTGCAAAGAGTTCGTCTTTTGCATATACATCCGCGCCTGTGAGTTGATTCAAAAACGTTGATTTACCAGCATTGGTATATCCAACAAGTGAGACACTAAACGTTCCAGAATTCCACCTGGACTTAGACTGAACTTCTCGCCTTTGGCTGAGCTGCTTGAGCTCATTTTTTAAGGTTGAAATGCGCTTTCTAATAAGACGACGGTCAACCTCAAGCTGGCTTTCACCCTGGCCAAATCGGCTACCAATGCCACCACGAGTTTGCTCGCCTACCAGGTGACTCCACATACCACGAAGCCTTGGAAGTACGTACTGAAGCTGTGCAAGCTGTACCTGAAGTCGTCCTTCTTTGGTGCGTGCGTGGATACCAAAAATATCAAGAATGAGCGCTGTACGGTCAATGACTTTAACAGGCTCGCCAAGTAATTTTTCTAGATTAGATTGCTGAGAAGGTGTGAGCTCATCATCAAAGATGACAACGTCAGTATTGGTGTTTCTTACAAGAGAAACAAGTTCCTCGGTTTTACCTTTGCCAATGAAAGTCTTAGGGATAGGTGCATCAAGTTTTTGCGTAAGACGCATAAAGACTTCAGCGCCGTCAGTTTGCGTCAGACGCTCAAGCTCGTCCATTGATTCTTCAAGCGACCAATCGCTTTTACCGCAATCAACGCCTACAAGAATTGCTCGTTCAACTTTAGGAGCTGTAGAAAATGGAACAAAACGACCCATAGACTCCCCATCTAAGACAAGGTAAATACGTTAGTTTTTGATGCGTTCTACTGGCATTGTACGTCAGCATGATGCGCAAGAATCAACTCAAGCGCATCTTCAGGCGTGAGCCGATCCATATCAAGCCACCTGACTCGACCATCTCGTTTAAGCCAGGAAATCTGTCGTTTTGCATACTGTCTGGTGTGCTGCTTAATAAGCTCACGTGTTTGCTCAAGCGATTGCTCACCGGCAAAATACGCAAAGAACTCTTTGTAGCCAATAGCTTGACCAGCTGTACAATTCTCAGATAAGCCTGCTTCAATTAGTGCTTGAACCTCTTCAACAAGCCCCTGCTCAAACATAAGGTCTACTCGCTGGTTAATTCGCTCATACAGACGCTGGCGATCCATTGTTAGACCCCATATCTGGGCGTCAAAGTACGGTGTATGAGCCTTTAGGCCCTCATGATGAGTTGCATACGACTTGCCTTCTTCCAAGAGCTCTAAAGCCCTTACAACGCGTCGCACGTTATTTGGATGAATAAGTTCTGCACTTGCCGCATCTTTTGTGGCGAGAAGCTCGTGTAAGCCCTCAGGTCCTAGCTCTTCTGCAAGCTTTTCATAACGATTTCGTACAGGAGACTCAACTGACCCAGAGGGAAACTCCATCTGGTCAATAATCGAATCAAGATAGAGTCCAGTGCCGCCACAAAAGACAGGCGTTTTACCAGCATCAATGAGCTTATGAGCTTCTGCGCGCGCCGCAATCTGAAACATCTGAACAGAATATTCTTCTGAAATGTCGGCGCAATCTACCATCAAAAGAGGAACTTCTCGCTCTTCAACAGGAGTTTTAGCAGTGCCAATATCCATGCCACGATAGACCTGCATTGCGTCAACAGAAATGACAGAGGTATCAAGCTTTTTGGCAACTAGCTCGGACAAGGAGCTTTTGCCTGAAGCCGTGGGACCTACAATACAGATTACCGAGCCGTGAGAGCTCATCGTGGATCAGACTCCATAGTTCCACGCAAATACCAGGTACGAGACTCATCAATATGAACATCAACAATTTTGCCGATAAGATCTTCTGGCGTATAACCCTCTGGCAGATTGAAGTGCACAGTTTGGTTCTTCTCGCTATGTCCAACCATGACAGTATCGTCGCGTTTGGAAGTTCCTTCAACAAGAACTGCCTGCGTAGTATTCAAATCTACCTGGTTGGCCTCATGCGCCTGCTGAGCTACAAGCTCGGCAAGTCTGTCAAAGCGCTCCTGGATGACCTCGTGAGGCGTGTTGTCTTCGTATTTTGCCGCAGGAGTGCCTGGACGCTTAGAGTAAATAAAGGTGTATGCAGAAGAGTAACCAGCCTCTTTGACCAAAGAAAGCGTATCTTCAAAGTCTTCCTCGGTCTCTCCTGGGAAGCCAACAATAATGTCAGTTGAAAGCGCTAAACCTGGAATGGCCGCGCGAAGGCGAGAAACCACGTCTAAGTACTCTTCTCGCGTATAACTGCGGTTCATCTTCTTGAGAACGCGTGTAGATCCGCTTTGAACCGCAAGATGAAGGTGAGGCATGACAGCTGGAGTTTCTTTCATAGCTGCAATAGTCTCATCAGTAAGATCTTTTGGATTTGACGAGGTAAAACGAATGCGCTCAACACCCGTCTGGCCAACAGCGCGCAAAAGCTCTGCAAAACGAGGTTTGCCATAAAGGTCGCGGCCATACGAGTTAACGTTTTGACCAAGCAGAGTAATCTCGCGCACGCCATCTGCAACAAGACGCTCGCACTCACCAATAACAGCCTCAAAGGTACGACTGCGCTCGCGACCACGAACGTAAGGAACAATGCAATACGTGCAGAAGTTGTTGCAACCGGTCATGATAGGCACCCAAGCGTGATACTGCTGAGCGCGGTTACTTGGCAGGTCTGTGGAGAAACCCTTGCCTTCCTCAGAAGTATCTACGGCTACACGGTCATTCTCGCCCCTAAATGCGCTGGTGAGAAGTGCTGGCAGGCTTGCGAGAGCGCTGGTGCCAAACACAACGTCAACGGCTGGAACCTTTTCACGGAGCTTCTCGCCATCACGCTGCGCAATGCAGCCGCCAATAGCAACAATACGCTTGCCTGATGGAGGTGTTGGAGCACTCACCATCGCAGAAGCCTGACCATAAAGACGCTGATCGGCATTCTCGCGAACGCTACAGGTCATGAAGATGACAATATCCGCGTCATCAGTATCTGAAACCTCATTGCAGCCACAAGCTTCAAGCAGACCAGAGACACGCTCTGTATCGTGCAAGTTCATTTGGCAGCCAAAAGTTTTGATGTGATACGTTTTTCCTACGAGCTCGGAATTTTCAATCATGCTTAAAGTACCTCGTCATACTCAGTGGGACTAACAGCTGGCGTCTGCGTATCAGGAGCAGACAATGTGTGGACATAAATGGCAATTTTTATTGCAGTTCTACTCTCCCCTGCAATTTCAATATCAGAAAACGTTGGAGCGCAGGTAATATCCAATCCACACGGAATCAAGAATCCGCGGGCAATGGCAACAGCCTTGATGCCCTGGTTGACAGCACCCGCGCCAATGCACTGGAGCATAACAGGCTCGTTATCTTTAACCAGTCCCGCAATAGCTCCTGCTACAGAAGCTGGTGAAGACTTACTTGAAACTTTAAGCAAACCCATGAGTGCTCCAATTATTGTGCGTTTGTTCTACTCTTGCGACTCAATATCAAAAGTCACAACAATCTTGTTTTTACTTACACGGACACGAGGCTCAGACGTCAAAGAAACATAGTATTTCTCGGACAAATCAGCAAAGCTCTGCTCCATTTTTCGAGAAAAACTGCTGATATCAGCCTTACTCATCTTGAGGCCTCGGTGGTCTTTCATCAGATCAATTTCGCGAGAAACCCCTTCAGGTTCAACAGTGTGGCTGACCTGTGCATACACACTACGCAAAGGCTTAATCTGCTCAGCAATAATTCTATGAGCAGTTCTATCTGACATTGAAAGACCAAGAGACTTACAAACCTCAGAAAGCTCTGTTGCATCCGCTGCGGCCCTGAAGCGCTCGAGAATAGGCACGTTTTCAAAGCCTTCAACAAATAGCAGGTCAGCGATATCAAGCGTCTGTGCAATTCTGCGACGAGCAGTAGCTGCAATCTCTGCAGCAGAGCCCAGCATTACCTCACACGAGCCTTTGACCTCAAGCGCAAAGTCACAGCAGGTACGAATAATGTTATGAGGACCTTTAACGGTTGTTTTGATTCCATCCTCATTCAAACCACAGGTTGGCCAAGTAGACTGATCTACTCGCTCAGAAATTTTAGTAGTGTCTACCACAATCTGAATAACAGAACCAAGTCCCGGAGCCGAAGCCACAACCTGGGCCGATTCACAGTTTTCTTTGATTGAATAGAGAGCCATGCCTCGGCCATGAATTCCCCAACGGTCCATATGCATGCTCTCAAGCTTTGAAGTTACACGAGCTTCAAAGATTTTCTCCTGCATGTCTTTTGGAATGCCCTGACCATCATCAAGCATGGTGATAGTTCTGAGCGCGCCTTCTTTTGACGTTGCAACATAAATGTGACGAGCACCAGCATCGCGAGAATTACGCAAGAGCTCGATAACAATATCTTCTACCGAACGAATATCATGCTTTGCCTGTCTACGCTCTGCTTCTGCTACGCGTAAACGAACGTACCCCGCGCCGAGGGATTCCTCGACACGGAGTGCGCGCTCACCTCCCATGGAGGCGACAAAACCTGTTAAGTCAGTAGAGGTGGCTGCCATAAATTACTTAGCAACGTCTACAGCACGAGACTCGCGAATAACAACAACGCGAACCTGTCCTGGGTATTCCATCTCGTCCTCAATTTGCTTAGCAATATCGTGAGCAAGAACAGTTGCCTCGGAATCGCTAATCATCTGAGGCTCAACCATAACGTGAAGCTCACGGCCAGCCTGCATTGCATACGTACGCTCAACGCCCTCATGTGCGTTAGAGATAGCCTCAAGCTTCTCAAGGCGCTTGATGTAGTTCTCAGCGGACTCGCGACGAGCGCCAGG
>JAGZNE010000101.1:0-3124 GCA_018363825.1 Atopobium sp.
AACGCATGAGCAATCTCTGTTGGCGAAAACGCTCCTGGAACACTCAAAATCTCATGCTCTTTACAGTAATCAAACATCTCTACAGAGAGCAACGTTGGTGCTAAAACAAACGTGGCGCCAGCTTTATGAGCCGTCTGAAGATCTTCAAGAGTAAGCACGGTACCAGCACCAATATTGATATGAGAGCTATATTCACTGGACAGCTTCTGAATTAACGAGGCAGCTTCTGGAGTGTTCATGGTTACTTCAACGTTATGTACAGGAGAATCAACAAGAACCTCAACTACAGCTTTAACCTGATTGTACGTATAGCCACGTAAAACCTGAGTTACGGCGCTAAAAGGCTTATTCACTTGCTTCCTCCTTTAATCTTCAAACAATTTTAACCATATCCTTCTCTGACACTCAACTGCGGTATTCTTACATCAAGCAATTAGTTACGGAGCGTGTGAAAAATGGATGTTTCAATAACTCCTCATGATTTGTTTGGAACGGTAGAAGCCATCCCGTCAAAATCATGCGCTCATCGCGCGCTCATCTGCGCTTCATTTGCAAACGGCACTACCAACATTACCTGTCCTTACACCTCAGAGGACATTCAAGTAACTGTTGATTGTCTTAAAGCTTTGGGCACCACTATCACTAGAACCAAACAGGGATTTAGAGTTGTCCCTGCAAAAGAGCAAAATCGCCCTCAAAACGTGCAACTTAACTGCAAAGAATCTGGCACCACGCTCAGGTTTTTACTCCCCCTTCTGGGCGCGCTAAACGTAAACGCCACAATTTCTGCAGAAGGAAGACTCTTTTCTCGACCCCTAGAGCCGCTTATCTCAGAACTCTCTGCCCATGGTATGTCTTTTACCTGGCAAGACGAGAAGACCCTTGAGGTTTCGGGCAAACTTATTGGCGGTTTATTTGAGCTACCAGGAGATATCTCATCCCAATTTATTTCTGGACTTTTGCTGTCATTACCTTTGTTAAATGAATCTTCAACGATACAAATTACAGGGTCCATCCAGTCAAAAGACTATCTGGCTATCACAGAGCACGTATTGAAAGACTTTGGCGTTACTACTGTATTTGATGCAAAGAATGCCACCTACATCATTGAGCCTCAACACTACGTTTGTCCAGGCGTTTATTCAATCGAAGGAGATTGGTCAAACGCTGCACCATGGCTTGCTGCAGGTGCAATTGGGCAAGGCGTAGAGGTCACAGGGCTCTCCATGCAAAGTGTCCAGGGAGACAGAGCTATCTTGGCCGTGTTATCGCTTGTGGGCGCACGTGTTTCTCGCCAGCAAAAAGGTGCAGCTTGTATGATAGATCACCTGCGACCGTTTACCATTTCTGTCTCCGAGGTGTGCGATCTTGCTCCGGTACTTGCTGCATTAGCTGCGTTTATCCCTGGAACAAGTAGGCTTACCAATATTCAGCGCCTTCATCTTAAAGAGTCCGACCGCGTTCAAAGTATCTGCAGCGTACTTAGGGCATTTGGTGTAACCGTTGAGCTCTCTGACAATCAAACGGAGCTTATTATCACGGGAGGAAAACAGCCCGTCAGCTGCATTGTGGACTCGTGCAATGATCATCGCATGGTGATGATGGCAACTATTTTGGCTTCGTATGCAACGGGTCCTGTCATAATCACCCATGCCGAAGCAATCAATAAGTCGTATCCGTTCTTCTTTGAGCACTTCAAGCAGCTTGGTGGCGTCTGTCACAGTATGGAGTCATAAATGATGACCTCAACTTTTGGGACAACAGTAAAAGTATCTATTTTTGGCGAGTCTCATGCTCCAAAAATCGGCTGCACCATTGAAGGTTTACCTGCTGGTTTTAGCATTGACTTAGCAGCTCTCAAGACATTCCTTCAAAGAAGATCTCCATCGCATCCGTGGGATACTCCGCGTAAAGAGACTGATGATCCACTGTTTGTCTCAGGAATTTCAGCAGAAGGCATTCTAGATGGCTCCCCGCTCACGGCGGAGCTACCTAACACAAACGTTCGTCCACAAGATTACGCAGCTACAAAGCTTGTCCCACGACCAGGACATGCCGATTTTGCTGCCTGGGCAAAATGGGGAGACTCGTACAAGCAAACGGGTGGAGGACATTTTTCCGCCCGCCTAACCGCCCCTCTCTGCATTGCAGGAGGCATAGCGCTCCAGATTTTGCAAGCTCAAGGCATTACCCTTGCAGCTCACGTACTCAAAATAAAGAACATCAGCGACACTCCTCTTGAGCTCGTAGACAACTCACTTGAGGCCAACAAGCTACTTGCTTACCAAATGAATCAGCTACTTCAGGCTAACCCTCAAGAGCTTCCCTTCCTTGATGCTCAAGCTGGCGAGAAAACCCGCGCACTCCTTATGCAGCTGCGCTCAGAGAAAAATACTGTTGGCGGCATCATAGAATGTGCTGCAACGGGTGTTCCTGCAGGTATTGGGTGCCCTCATTTTCATGGGCTTGAAAATACCATCTCTGCTGCAGTCTTTGGTATTCCTGCTGTTAAAGCCATAGAATTTGGTAGCGGCATGGAAGTTGCCAATCTCCTTGGCTCTGAGAATAACGATGCATACGAAGTGCGTAACGGCACTGTTGTACCAACCACCAATCACGCCGGAGGCATCCTTGGTGGAATCTCAACGGGTGCTCCCATCTGGTTTAGATGTGCGTTAAAACCTATCTCGAGTATTGGCCTACCACAGAACTCAGTAAACCTTCAGACTATGAACCCAGAGCAGCTTGTTGTTCAGGGCAGACATGATGTAACTGCAGTTTTACGCGCTGTGCCCTGCGTTGAAAGCGCTTTTGCACTAGCTCTTCTCGACACCTTGTATTCCTGGCCCTCTGAGCAGAACGGATATCACAATGACTAGTCAGCTAGAAACGCTTCGCCAGGAAATCGATTCAATTGATGCGCAAATCTTTGACCTCTTTGAGCAAAGGATTGCGGTTGCCAAACAAATTGGCGCTTACAAAAAGGAGCAGGACCTCACTGTTCTTGATTCCTCAAGAGAAAATGCCAAAAGAGACCAGGTTAAAGCCACTGTTTCTAATGAACTTGAACCTTATGCTTTAGAGTTACTTGAGGTATTGATGAACGCCGCAAAGGCAGTTCAGG
>JAGZNE010000011.1:0-28530 GCA_018363825.1 Atopobium sp.
GGAAGCTCTGTCCAAACTATGATTGCCCTGGTAAAGAAAAGAAAACTGCCTCGCGTAGAGGCGCTCGTAAGAGTACTAAGAGCACCAAATCCACCAAGGCAGCAAAAAAGTAAACGTATGACGGTGCATCGAGAGGTGCACCGTTTTCGGAAGAACGAGCGTCCCTCTCCAACGCCCGCTCCATACGTATTTTTACCCATTTTTGAGCGCTCTTCATGTGAAAATGCGCAAAACCTTTAGAATATTCATGGCGAGAAACACAATCTGCCTGTATCGTGAGATAGTTAAGAGGGAGGGAAGCATGAATAAAGACTTACGTACATCACAAGGCCTGTTCATCACGCTTGAAGGCGTTGATGGCTGTGGTAAGTCAACACAAGCTTCTCTTCTGCGAGAAGACCTTGAAGCACTTGGCTTTGATGTGGTTTTTGTTCGTGAGCCCGGTGGCACTGCTATTTCTGAGCAGATCAGAGGTGTGGTACTCAATCCAGAAAATGGCATGATGTGCGATGAGTGTGAGCTGTTGCTCTATGAAGCAAGTCGTGCCCAGCTGGTAGGAGAGGTTATCCGACCAGCTCTAGCTGCGGGCAAAGTTGTCTTGTGTGATCGCTTCTATGACTCCACCTTTGCCTATCAAGCAGCTGGTCGCGGTCTTGATACAGACCTCGTTCATCGTGCAAATCGCTTGGGAAGCTGTGGGGTTTCTCCTGATAGAACTCTTGTTTTTATGCTCGAGCCAACAGTTGCTCATGCGCGTGCTACGCAAAATGATGCCGATAGGCTAGAAGCAGAAGGTGTTGCCTTCCAGGAGCGAGTTTTTGCTGGTTATAAGCAACTTCTGCAAAATGAGCCAGAGCGTGTAAAAGCTGTAGATGCAGATGGCACAATTGATGAGGTGCGTGCACGTACTCGCCAGGTGTTAGCTGATCTTTTCCCTGGTATTTGTGAGCTTGGTGAGTGACGCGTTTATGACTCAAGAGAGCACACATACTACTCATAGCACCTATCCACTTCCTCAGGCACTTACCCGTCTTCAGGATCAACCTCAAGTTCAAAATCTGCTTGCGCGCGCACTTCATGAGCACAAGCTTGGCCACGCCTATCTGTTTGTAGGAGCTCCTGGTTCCGGTAAAGGTCTTGCAGCCAAAGCTCTGGCGCAGTGTGTTCTCTGTGCTCAGGGCGGTGACGCTGCCTGTGACGACTGCATTCGTATTTCTCGCGGTACTCACCCTGACGTTCACGTACTTGCCCCAGCCTCCGCAAATGGCTACCTCATTGAGCAGATTCGTCAGCTCATCGCTGATGTTAGTCTGGCGCCTATGCGCTCAACTCATAAGATTTACGTGATTGACCGCGCTGATTTGCTCAGAGAAAATTCTGCAAATGCACTGCTCAAAACTATTGAAGAGCCACCTGCAGACACCATCTTTATTCTGTCTGCACGTTCTTCTTCTGCGGTGCTTCCCACCATTGTTTCTCGTTGTCAGGTAGTTGCGTTTAGAACACTGACTGACGCTGCTGCTAAAGCCGCTATTATGCGAGAGATTTCCGCCACAGAGCAGGAAGCTCGTATTGCGCTTGCAGCAACAGGAACCCCAGGTAGAGCTGTGGAGTTTTTGCAGTCTTCTACGCGAAAAAACATTCGCAGACAGCTCATTGATGTTTTTGGCAATCTGCTCAGAAATGACTCGTGGGATGTACTCACTTCCGCAAAAGAGCTGATAGAAGCTGCAAAAATTCCTCTTGGTGACGTAAGACGTGCCCAAGAAGAAGCGCTTGCTCAAAATGAAGACTTTCTTACCAGCGCTGCGTTAAAGCAGGTTGAGGCGGCAAATAAGCGAGAACTCACAGCGCGCGAGCGTTCGGGTATCATAGAAATGTTGGCAATTCTGGAATCGCTTCTTCGCGACGTACTGTTGTGTTGCGAAGCGGTTGATGAAGAGATAGTAAATACGGATGCAGCAGGCATTATTGACCGCGTTGCATCTCAAACTCATACCCAGGGTGTTTTGGGGGCTCTTGCTGCGGTGCAAGAGGCTCAATACAACCTGGACCGCTCTGTTTCTCCCCAGCTAACCCTTGAGGTTATGCTGCTGCATATCAAGGAGGCACTTACATGCCCACCGTTGTCCCGGTGAAATTTGAATACGCCGCGCGCGACCTTTGGTTTGATCCAAAGGAGTCCGGCGTTCTTGAAGGTGACCACGTCATTTGTCAGACCGAGCGAGGTCTAGAGATTGGTCTTGCTGTAGCTGATCCTCGTGAGATTTCTCAGGAGGAATTTGAGTACAAGACAAACAAAGCCGAGCTCAAAGACGTTGTTCGTGTAGCAACTGACGAGGACCTATCTCGCGCAGAAGAGCTTGCCGCTAAGGGCGAGGCTGCGCTTCCTGTGTTCAGGAAGTTTGCTGTTCAAGAAGAACTTGAGATGAAGCCTATTGGCGTCGAGTACCTTTTTGATGGCGAGAAGGTCGTGTGTTACTTCTCGGCTGATGACCGTGTGGACTTTAGGCAGCTTGTTCGTGAGCTTTCTCATGAGCTTCATGAGCGCATTGACATGCGTCAGATTGGCGTCAGGGAAGAAGCAGCGGTTATTGGTGGCTACGGTCACTGTGGACAAGAGCTCTGCTGTAGAAGGTTTGGTCTCTCTTTTGAGCCAGTTTCTATCCGTATGGCAAAAGAGCAGGATTTGCCTCTGAACTCCACTAAGATTTCTGGTGCGTGTGGTCGCTTAATGTGCTGCTTGCGCTATGAGTTTGAAGCCTATCGTGACTTTAAGAACCGTGCTCCAAAGCGCAATGCTGTCATTGAAACTCCTCTGGGTATGGCAAAAATTGTTGAGTACAACACGCCAAAAGAGGAGATTGCGCTTCGTCTTGAGAGTGGCAAGGTGGTACGTATTCCTCTTGCTGACATGGACACATCTCCTGCGGCTCAGCAGAAGTCGGAAGACCTTGGCTGTTCTTGCAGGCCAGACAGCGTTTCTCGCGCTGCACTTGAGCGCCTTGAATCTGTTGAGGTTCAGATGGCTCTGGCAGAGCTTGATAGGGCAAATGGTCTGATTGTTGATGAAGAGCCAGAGATTAACCCTGATCTCTTTGTCACAGAGACTCCAAGGCGCAAGCGTGATCGCTCCGAGCAGAACTCTTCAAATAGGCAGGAAAACGTCAAGAATTCCGGTGCAAGAAATGCCCGAGAAGAGCAGGGAGCTCAAAGTTCTTCTCGCACTCGTCGTGTAAGAACTTCAAAGAATGCTCAGGTCAACCCTGGTTCTAGTACTTTTGATGCTGCAACGGATACACTGCGTCGTACCCGCCGCCGTCATCACGCAACAGAAGAGGGCACTGCAAATACTCAGGCTCCTCAGAAAAATGAGCAGGGTACAGCTCCTGCACAGAAGCAGCCTCAGGGTAAGCGTTTTAGAAGGACAGATGCTCCTCAGACGCCACAGAAAGCTGATGAGGCACAGGCACCAGTTCGTGCAAAGAGGACTCGTCGTCCAGGTGATAGGGCGGGCATGAAGACCCAGAACGCTCCACAGAAGACGTCTGGTTCTAGCGGTGCACCTAACGCTGCATCTAGAGATGCTCAGCCACAAAACGCTGCACGTCGTAGACATAGAAGAGCTGGACGTGCTGATCGTGGTCGCGGCTCGAAGGACAACGAGTAATGTATACGCTTAAGACTGAATATGCCTTTGACTCAGCGCATTTTCTTACAAACTACTACGGCAAGTGTGAGAACCTGCATGGCCATCGCTGGCATGTGACTGCTTGCATTTCAACTGCAGAGCTTGGTGAGTCTGGTACAGAAAAAGATATGGTTATGGACTTTGGCGTCTTTAAGCGCAAGGTCCGCGCGCTATGTGATTCCCTTGATCATACGTTTTTGATTGAGGAGGGTTCTCTTTCTGAAAAGACGCTGACCTGTCTTAAAGAAGAGGGTTTCTCGCTCACTATTTTGCCGTTTAGAACAACAGCAGAAAACTTGGCTAAGTATCTCTTTGAGCAACTTGAGGCAGAAGGTTTGCCCGTCTCTTCCGTTGAGGTTGATGAGACCCCTAACAATTGCGCCATATATTCAAAAAATATGAAGTAACCTGTTGTTTTTTAAAGCTCGTGCGAGCAACGTAACCTCGATGGGTATACTCTACGTATGTAGAGGTTTTATCTTTTGGCGAGGTGGAATTTCATGGCTCACGGAGCGTTGCGAGGTGTCAATTTAACTGGTTGGCTTACGCTTGAACCGTGGGTAACTCCTGAGCCGTTTGCACGCACGGGCTGCGTTGATGAGGCTCAGCTCATTAAAGCGCTGGGCGTTGAGGACTACCACAATCTTGTTAAAGCGCATCGTTCTTCATTTATTCAGAGTTCTGACTTTGTCAGCATTGCCGCTCGTGGTTTTAATGCGGTAAGAATTTCTGTGCCTTGGTACGTTTTTGATGAAGAAGCTGCAGGGACTCCATATGTTAGCTGCATTACCGAGCTTGATAGAGCTCTTGAATGGGCAGAAGAACTTGGCCTGCACGTTATTTTTGTACTGGCAGTAAATCCAGGTTTGCCTGATGGCTTGAATGACCAGCCAGGTGGTGCTCCGCGCACGAGAATTTCTGGGGAGAAATCTCTTTCTATTCTGCATAAGCTTGCCCTTCACTACGCTCACCGCAGCGGTTTTTATGGCATTGAGGTAGCCGATGAGGTTAAACCTCGTGTGCGCAAGGGCTTTAAGCTCACAGATGGTATTCCTGGTCACTCGCTTAGAAACTATTATCGCCGTGCTTATGAGACCATTAGATCTGTGGCAGGAGAAGAGCCTGTGGTCATTCTTCCAGATGGTGGCTGGCCTCAGGGATTTAGGCGTTTTATGAGCCAGCAGGCCTATCAAAACGTTTGGCTCGATGCTCACCTTGATAAACCCTGCGAGGGAATTGATTGCTCGGGTCCTCGCGGTGTACAGCAGCTTATTGATAAAAACGAAGCGTATTTGAAGACTTCTGCTTCAGGCGGTCTGCCGGTCATGGTGGGTAAGTGGTCAGCATCACTTCCAAGCATTGACGGTGCTATGACGGCAGAGGGAAGAATTGCGCTTGAGCGCATTTATACTTCCGGCCAGCTCAAAGTGTACAATACGTGTCCTGCATGGTTCTTTCAGACCTGGAAGACCTCCGCATTTTTGGCTGCATGGGACGCACGCGTTGCGCTTGCAACGTTTGAGAGGGGAATGCTCGAGTAATGACAGAATCTACTCTTTTAGCAGGTAAACTGTCTATTGTGGGCACGCCTATTGGTAACCTTTCGGACGCGTCACCGCGCGTTAAAGAAACGCTTGCAGCAGCAGATGTCATTTTATGTGAGGACACGCGCGTGACCTCAAAGCTCCTCTCGGCATTTGACATTCATGTACCGCTACAGCGCTGTGATCAAAATATTATTGAGTCGCAAATTGAACCAACGCTAGAGAGGCTTCGCGCGGGTCAGCGTGTTGCGTTTGTGTCAGATGCTGGCATGCCAGGCATCTCTGACCCAGGTCAGCATTTGGTAGACGCGGCGCTTTCAGATGGACTTGCAACGGAAGTTATTCCGGGTCCTTCTGCGGTAACTTGTGCGCTTGTTGCATCGGGCCTGGCAAGTGATCATTTCTTCTTTGAAGGATTCTTGCCCAGAAAACACGGGCAGATTGTTCAGCGCTTACAGCAGCTTGCGCAAATTCCTGGCACTATTGTGCTGTATGAGTCTCCGTTTAGGGTGCTCGCAACGGTTGAGGCCATAGCCGAGGTGTTTCCAACCAGGCAGGTGGCTCTTGTCAGAGAGCTTACTAAGCTACATGAAGAAGTAGTGCGCGACGTGGCTCCTTGCCTTGTTGAGACACTTGCTGCAAAAGAGAACCTTAAAGGCGAGTGTGTTCTGGTTATCGCGGCTCCCACGGATGAAGAGCTTGCCTCTGCATCATCGCAGGCAGAAGGAGAATCTCAGCTCTCGCCTGAGGATGCAATAGAGGCCGGTCTTGCTGCTGGTACGAGAAAATCAGCCCTGGCCAAGGAGCTTGCTCAGAAGTTTGGTATTGCGCGTGACGAGGCATACCAGGCAATTCTTGCTCACGAGGCATAATCACCATACCAACACAAAGAACGCCCAGCATTTGCTCTATACTGGATAAGTTATTGCAACTTACACAAAGGGAGTCATTATGCCCGAGGCCAAGCCGTCATACTTTATTACCACCCCAATTTATTACGTCAACGCAAAGCCACACCTAGGAACTGCGTACTGCACCCTGCTTTGCGATATCCAGGCTCGCTTTAGACGCGCTGCTGGTTACGATGTATTTTTCCTCACCGGTATGGACGAGCATGGCGAGAAGGTCGCTCTTGCTGCAGCTGATCACGGTTTGTCTCCACAGGCATGGTGTGACTCGCAGGTTCCTTTCTTCAAGGGACTCTATGAAGAGCTGAATATCTCATATGACGACTTCATCCGCACTACCGATGAGCGCCACGTAAAAGCTGTCCAGTATCTGTGGGAGCGCATGCGTGAGGCAGGCTTCATCTACAAGGGATCTTACGATGGTTGGTATTGCATCCATGAGGAGACCTTCTTCACCGAGACTCAGGTAGAGAAGGCAGACGAAGAGGCTGGTTGCAAGGGCGCACACCTCTGCCCAGATTGCCATCGTGAGCTTGAGCGTGTCTCTGAGGAGTCTTGGTTCTTCAAGCTCTCTGCATTCCAGGATAAACTGCTTGAGCTCTATGCTCAGCACCCAGATTTCATTGAGCCAGATTTCCGTGCAAACGAGGTCCGCAGTTTTGTTGAGTCTGGCCTCCAGGATATTTCTGTATCCCGCACCAGCTTTGACTGGGGTGTTCCAGTTCCTTTTGATGAGTCTCACGTAACCTACGTCTGGTTTGATGCTCTTCTTAACTACTACACCGCTGTTGGCTACGGTGATGACAGTCCAGAGGCTGCTGCTATGAGAAAGCGTTTCTGGCCAGCTCAGATGCACGTTGTCGGCAAGGACATCATTCGCTTCCACTGCGTCATTTGGCCTGCAATGCTTATGGCTCTTGGTGAGGCAGTTCCTGAGCACATCTTTGCTCACGGCTTCCTTAACGTCCGCAACTCTGAGACCGGCGTTGTTGAGAAGATGAGTAAATCTCGCGGAAACGCCATTGCACCTAAGGACGTTTTGGACCTGCTGGGTGTTGAGGGCTACCGCTACTACTTCATGACCGACGTCACTCCTGGTGAGGACTCTGGCATTTCCTTCGAGCGCATGGAGCAGGTCTATAACGCTGACCTGGCAAATAGCTGGGGTAACTTGGTTTCTCGCGCCCTTAATATGAGCGATAAGTACTTTGAAGGTGTCACTCCAACTTTTGATGGATCTTCTGTTGCTGCAGACCATCCTCTGCGTAAGCTGGCTGAGGGCATCTATGACCGCTACGCCGCGTGTATGGAGAAGATGGACTACGTTGGCGCTAAGAACATCATCATGGAGCTTGTCCACGCGGCTAACCACTACATTGAGGACGCTGCTCCTTGGACGGTGGCAAAAGACCCAGAGCGCGCATCAGAGCTTGCAGAGATTATCTATACGCTGCTTGAGTCTATCCGCATTTGCGCACATCTCTTTATGCCATTCATGCCTACCACATCCGCAGAGGTTCTGCGTCGTATGAGCCTTGATGAGGCAGAGATTACCTCTACCGATACCCGCAGCGAGTGCGTATGGGGCAAGCTTCAGGGTGGCCTGGCTGTCTCTAAGGGAGACGCTCTGTTCCCACGTCTTGCAAGCAAGTAATCGTGTCGGAGCACACATCGCATCAGACATCGTGGCTAGCTAATCAGCGCGCCACTAAAGAAACGCTGGAACGTTTTGGCCTTGCCACCAAATACAGGCTGGGTCAAAACTTCCTGGTACAAGACCATGTTATCGAGAAGATTGTTCAGCTTGCAGAGGTTCAGCCTACCGACGTGGTCGTTGAGGTTGGGCCCGGTTTGGGCACCCTTACGGTGGCCTTGCTCGACAACGCCCGTGCAGTGTGCTCGCTTGAAGCAGACTCTGAGCTTGAGCAAGTCTTAGCGCTAACCTGCAAGGAGCCCCATCCAGACTCGTTTGCGCTGGTTATGGGAGACGCTCTGGCAATTACGCCGCAGAAGCTTGCCGAGGCTTACAGCACGCTTCCGACCGTTGCTCATGACGCAGCGACGAACGCTCCGATGCCAACAAAGTTTGTATCCAATCTGCCGTATCAGGTGGCAGCTACGCTGATTCTCAAGTTCTTCCAGGAGCTTCCTTCGCTTGAGCGTGCGGTGGTCATGGTGCAGGCTGAGGTGGCCGACAGAATTGCTGCTAAGCCTTCTACCAAGGCATATGGAGCCTATACGGCAAAGCTATCTTTGTTTGCGCAGGTTACTGGCAGGTTTGAAGTGGGTCCTGGCAACTTTATGCCTCCACCACGCGTTAACTCTGCTGTGGTCCGCCTTGATCGCACCATCGCGAGAAACCCGGTGACCTCCAAGCTTCTTTCTAAAGAAGAGCTCTTGCATACCATGAGGGTTATTGACGCTGCCTTTGCTCAGCGCAGAAAGACCATTCGTAATTCAATGAGCGCCTCCGGCTTTGATAAAGACAAGCTAGACCAGGCGTTTCTCGCCACAGGAATTGCACCTACGGTGCGCGCAGAAGTTTTGACCAGCCAAGATTTTATTCGTCTTGCAGCTGCTTTGGAGCCTTTGAGTGAGTAAGAAAAAGCATCATCTACCAGCAGAAGAAGTGGACGCACTTTCATTTTCTGACGGTCAGTTATTCCACGACATCTACGGCACGCCTCGTCCAACACCTCGCGTTTTAGCACCTGTTGCTGATACCCATGGTCACCTGGGCAGTCTCCACGAGCACAGTGCAGCGGAGTCTCTTGCGCGTGCTGCTGCGGCAGGCGTGCGCATGCTTATTGTGCCCGTAGACATTGCAACGGAGTTCCCTCGTAAGTGGGCAGACACCAGCGCTTTTATTGCATGGTTTGAGGATACTCTTAGCGCGGCTCGCGCTGCTTATACAAAGCTGTCTGAAGCAAATCTCTGCGTACCCTGCGATTTACCTGCAGAGTATTTGTTTGAGCACACGTATTTTGTGGTTGGTGCTCATCCCTATAGTGCACCAGACTATAACCAAGAGGCTGAACAGCGCTTGTTTGAGTTGCTTGAGTATCCTCTTTGTGTTGGCGTGGGAGAGATTGGCCTTGATTTTGGACCGTACTGCGAGGTTTCAGAAGAGGTCCAGCGCCAAGTATTTGAGCGCCAGCTCTCCATTGCACACGAGCATAATCAACGCGTTGAATTACACCTACGTGATGGTGCTGATGATACACATGCTCATGATTTGGCGCTTGAAATTTTGAACCGTATGGGAGTGCCTAAGGCTGGCTGTGACCTGCATTGCTACACCGATGGTCCTGAGATCATGAAGCCCTTTGCAGATCTTGGTTGCTTCGTGGCCTTTGGTGGCGCAGCAACCTTTAAGCGCTCAGATGATATTCGAGCTGCAATGATTTCCTGCCCAGAGGCACAACTGCTCTCAGAGACTGATTTCCCCTACATGGCACCAGAGCCTTTACGTGGAGGGGAGTGTACGCCAGCGATGGTGGTGCACACGGTTGAGCGCTTGGCGGAGCTTCGTTGGCAGCGACTTGATATCCCCAAAGAGAAGACGTATACCATACTGTGGGAAAACGCCCAGCGCTTTGTAGGACTTGCATAGCACAGCAGGAGGTGAGCACATATGACAAAAATCCTGGTAGTAGAGGATGACCATCAGATTCAGCAAGAGTTGGTGCTCCTGCTACAAAGAAACGGCTTTGAGGCCCAGGCTCTCACGTCTTTTGAGTCTGCACCTCAACAAATTGTTGCTGCTCATCCAGACCTGGTTCTGTTGGACCTTAACCTCCCAGGTATTGACGGACAACAGATTTGTCGAGAAGTACGACAGCTCTCAAACGTTCCCATCATTGTAGTTACCAGCAGAAATACTGACCTTGATGAGCTTATGGTGCTTTCGTTAGGAGCGGACGATTTTATCGCCAAGCCCTATAACACTCAGATTTTGCTTATGCACATAACCTCGGTTTTGAGGCGTGCAAATAGCGATGTCACAACAGGAACAAAGCTTTCACATGCAGGCGTGACACTTGATTCTTCTTCCTGCAAAGTTTCTGCAAATCAGAAGAGCGTCGAGCTGACTAAAAACGAGCTCAGAATACTTTCACTTTTGATGCAAAACGCGGGAACGGTTGTTTCTCGCCAACGTATTCAAGAAGAGCTGTGGCAGTCGGATGAGTTTGTTGATGACAATACGTTGACGGTCAACATTAGCCACCTCAGAAATACTCTTGCAAGCATTGGCGTTGAGGACTTTGTCATGACACGCCGCGGACTTGGCTACGTTATTGAGTAGGCTGTTATGTCGTTTCTCAAGTATCTAAAAAATCGAACTATCTTCTTTCTTGCGCTTATAGCTAGCAGCACGTTGATTGGCTTTATGCTTAAAGGTGTTGGACTTAACGTGTTTGCTATTGCCTACTGTATTCTGGTTTTATGGGTAGTGGGAACAGCTGCACTATTAGCCGATTATTTTCATCGTCGTTGGTTTTACCAGCAGCTTGCTGAGAATTTAGCGGCAACTGATAAAGAAAGCTATCTGGTTCCTACCATGCTGGATACGCCTTCAACGCTGGAAGAACGGCTTTTTAAAGACGCGCTTTCAAGCATGTCAAAGTCTATGATGGATCAGCTTGCTGATGAGCATATGCGATCAAAGGAATATCGAGAGTACATTGAGATGTGGGTGCATGAGATTAAGACTCCCATCGCCGCAGCTCATTTGGTTGCTCAAAATAATCCATCGCTGCCCATGGATGACGTGCAAACACAGCTTACTAAGATTGAATCGCTGGTAGAACAGGCGCTCTTTTATGCGCGAAGTGCATCCGTAGATCGAGATTTTTCTATCAGAGACGTCAATCTGCAGTCTATTGTCAAAGATGCTCTTAAAAACAACGCGCGTGTCTTTATTGATGCTGGCGTTTCTCCGCATTTTGATGACTTAGCCCACGTGGTAAAGGCTGACCCAAAGTGGCTTGAGTTTATTTTGCGGCAGCTTCTAATCAACGCCGCAAAGTATTCAAATCCAGAGCTTGCGCCTGGCGAGAAGAACGTTTGGATTTCTGCCTCTGTCTCAGAGCCACGTGAGGGAACTACTTCAACCACTCTCTTCATTAAAGATAATGGCATTGGCATTCCTGAAGAGGACCTTTCCCGTATTTTTGATAAGGGATTCACCGGTCAAAATGGACGCAAGTACGCCAAATCCACCGGCATGGGTCTCTATCTCTGCTATGAGCTCTGCAAAAAGATGGGCCTTAAGCTGGCTGTGAGCAGTACAATTGGTAAAGGTTCAACCTTTTCTATTACGTTCAACCAGTCTTTTACGGATCTAAATTAGAAGTTCCCACAGTTCATCTGTTTGAGGATCGCTTCCTACCTGGAAGGTGTGCTGACTAAAGCGCTTGAATCCCCAAGTTGCATAAAATGCCTTGGCAGACTCATTGTGTTCCCAAACACCCAGCCATACACGTTTTTTGTCCTTCTCCTTTGCGAGGTCAAGGGCAAATTTCATGAGCTTTGATCCAAGGTGTAGACCCTTGTAGCGCGGAAGAATATACAGGCGCTCAATTTCAAGCGAGTCATCGCGCTGACCCTCGGTTTGCTCATAACGTGTATTGAGCTTCAAGTAGCCAGCTACCTGGTCTTCTACCTCAATAAAATAGAAATATGAGTGTTTAGCAGTAAGCTCACGAGTAAGCTTTTCTGTGTTGTAGAGCGAGTCAATGCAGCTTGCCAAATCATCTGCTGTGTTTGAGTCAATAAAGGTATCTACAAATGTCTCTACGCTAAGCTTTTGCAGCACACGTAAATCAGCTGCTTCAAGTGGTCTAATTGAAACGTGAACGTCATCAACATTGACCGCATTTCTCGCCTGACGATATGCATCAAGGTCAAAAGAGAGCACATGGTGGAGGACGCCAAAGTGATCAAGCACCTTAGAAGATGCCTGCGTAAAGACAGCTCGCTCATAGAAAGACTGAGCTTTGAGTTGCGACTCAACTAACACCTTGGAAGCACTACTTTCTTGTGCCAGGTAATCAAGGGTATCGTGCAGCAGATTTGAACCAATACCAGCACCTTTGTTGCTGACACATACGCGACCAATAAGAGGGGAGTTGTATGACTGTCCTGCATCAATGATGCGCAAATATGCAGATACCGAGTCAGTATCTTGATAAAAGACATGGGTAGAAACTTGATCAACGTTATCAAGATCGTTGTACATAATCTGCTGATCAACAATAAACGTTTCTGCTCTTAGAGAAAGAATTTGATACAACTCTTTAGCGGTAAGCTGCCCAAATCTTTTAATTACCAACTTCATAGCATGCCCCTCCCGTATGCTTGATAGTGATATTTTGCCACATCAAAGTGAGAAAAGCGTAAGGTTTCTGTAAGGTCAATCGATGGCAACGTAAACGGTAGTGACGGAGTATATATCTCAAGATTTACACGCTCTCAATGAAAGGACGCAACATGGCAGCTACTCAAGTAACTCCAACTCAGCCAACTGTTGTGGCTGGACAATCTTCAGCACTTACCCCTCACACCGTTTTGGTTTGTCAAAACCTCGAGAAGTACTATGGAACTCGCGGAAATATCACTAAGGCGCTGGACGGCATTAATCTTTCTGTAGCTCGCGGTGAGTTCATTGCCATCATGGGACCTTCCGGCTCTGGTAAAACCACGCTTTTGAACTGCATCTCTACCATTGACCAGGCATCCGCAGGCCATATCTTTATTGATGACCAAGAGCTTTCCAGCCTGCGTGGAGCAGAGCTTTCTGCCTTTAGACGTGACCGCCTCGGCTTCATTTTCCAGGACGCAAACCTGCTTGATAGCCTTACTGCTCGTGAGAATATCGCGCTCTCACTAACCATTGGACACGTCCGTGCTCAGGAAGTATTGGAGCGCGTTGAAAACGTTGCCAAGCTGCTTCAGATTTCCGAGGTACTCGATAAGTTCCCTTACGAGATGTCCGGCGGCCAGCGTCAGCGTGTTGCTGCTGCCCGAGCTATTGTCACTAACCCTTCGCTGGTCCTGGCAGACGAGCCAACCGGCGCGCTTGACTCAAAGAACGCTCGCACACTGCTTGAGAGCCTTGAGAACCTCAATCGCAACGGTGCAACCATTGCTATGGTCACTCACGATTCATATGCAGCTTCTTATGCTCATCGCGTTATTTTCATTAAAGATGGTCGCATCTTTAACGAGATAGTTCGTGGCGAGAAACCCCGTAAGCAGTTCTTTGACCAGATTATGGACGTTGTTTCATTCCTGGGAGGAGAGGGTGCTGATGTACAGTAAAATCGCGCTTGGCAACGTCAAGAAATCACTGCGCGATTTCAGCATTTACTTTCTGACATTGGCAGTAGGCGTTGCACTGTTTTATTCCTTCAATTCAATTACTCAGCAATCCATGGTGTTGAATCTTTCTGAAGACCAGAGACGCATTGTTCAGCTCTTAAGTAATACCATCTCTGGAGTAAGCGTTTTTCTTGCCGTTATTATGGGATTTCTTGTTGTCTACGCTAATCAATTTCTGATTCGTCGTAGGAAAAAAGAATTTGGCATGTACCAGATACTGGGTATGACCAAGAGAAATGTCTCTAAGATTATGAGTATTGAGACACTGCTTGTTGGTTTTCTCGCCCTGGTAGTTGGCCTTGTTGCAGGTATTTTTATCTCTCAATTTATGATGTTTGCAACGGCCCACATGTTCAACACAACTCTTGATTCGTTCAAATTTGTCTTTTCGCAAACTGCACTGATTCAAACGGTTATTTACTTTGTAGTTATGTTTGTGGTTGCGCTGATTTTTAACGTCACCACGGTGTCCCGCTATAAGCTTATTGACCTTCTTAACGCAGACAAAGTAACTCAGACCGTCAAGGTAAGGAATCTTACTGTCTCAGTGCTGCTCTTCTTGGCCTCTCTTGGACTCATTGCTTATTCCTATATCCTGCTTCAGCACAATGGTTTAAAACAGATAGATGACGAGTTTGCCATGGCTACTGCTTTGGTATCTGTGGGCACAGCACTCTTTTTCTTCTCAATCTCTGGTTTTTTGCTCAGATTCATGCAGATGCAGAAGGGCTTCTACTACAAGGGTCTTCACTCATTTATCCTGCGTCAGTTTAATGCCCGCGTTAATACTGCTTGGGTTTCCATCTCTTTAGTCTGCGCCATGCTCTTTGTGGCAGTTTGTGGACTTGGTACGGGTTTCTCGCTTGTTGACTCTATTAATGCCAGCTTCTCTAAGCTCAAAACGTACGATGTTTCTGTAGCAATTTATCCAGGCTCAGAGCGCAGTTATACCCCTGGTCCAGCGGATTCATATGACTATCTCTCTGTAGTGCAGAAGCTTGATCCAGAGTGGGATAAAACTATCAAAAATGCCTTCCAGGTTGATACGTACTACGCTCAAGATGATCCAACAACACCAGGTTTTACGTATGGCTCTATTGATGCTGTAACAGGCAAGCGCTTTGATGATTACTCGACTACCTATAGTGACCAAGAATTCCCTACTCAGAGAAATGTGACTCTGATGCGAGCCTCTCAGTACAACAAGCTGCGTGTTGCGTCTGGTCTTGAGCCTGTTGACTTTGGTACTGATGGCTATATGGTTTGGACGCTTGATACTAATCTCACAAAATACTGGCAGGATTCTCTTGCAAACAATCCCGAGCTTACCATTCAAGGTCACAAACTCCATGCTGTTGGTGGAACATTGGATATCGCACAAACACAAGGTGGCCCTCATCTTATGCCTGCACTTGGAATTGTGGTTGTTGCTGATCAAAGCTTCCCTTCGAGCGTTGTTTTGACCAACTCGTATATCTTAGGTAATTACCAAACTCCAGGTGATACTACTGAAACACAGTTCCAGGGTCAAATTAAGCAGTACTTAGGCGATGGAGCAGTAACGGGAAACGATTCCGATCCATATGCTTCAATGCTTGTTGTTACCGCTTCTGAGTTCATTCAAGGTACTGCTGGGCTCTCTGGTATCGTGACATATTTAGCGCTGTACATTGGCTTGGTACTTTTTATTGCTTGTGCTGCTATCCTGGCACTTCAGCAACTCTCCGAGGCATCTGACAATGCTCGTGCGTATCAAGTTCTTGCAGAGCTTGGTGCCGAGAAGGGCCTTGCAAGTCGTGCGCTCTTTGTTCAGATTGGCGTGTACTTCCTGTTCCCGCTGCTTATGGCAGCTGCACATGCTACCCGTGCGATGTCCATTATGGTTTCTATCATCAAGGCGTTTGGCAACTTTGATGTAGCTAGCAGCATTGGTGGAGTGGTTGCAGTCGTAGCTGCTTTGTATGGCGGATACTTCCTGGTTACCTATTTTGCTGCACGTTCGATCATCTTTAGAGGTTCCAAGAGAATGCAGTAAGTTGCGTCGTCGTGTTGTAAATTCGTGAAAGAAGGACGGATGTTCCTCTGTGGGGCATTCGTCCTTCTCGCTTAGGTAAAATAGAAACGTTATGTCAGATGGTATCTGTGCAGAGCACATACTCAAGGAGGCATCATGGGTCTTTGGTCAAAGGTTAAAAATGTGTTTGTTCCTTCTAACGGAACAGAGCAGCCTCAGAAGGCTACATTTGCTACCAGGGAAGACACTATCTATGCGCCAGTTTCTGGTGTCCTGGTAAGCGTACAAGAGGTTCACGACGAGGTAATCTCAAGCGGTCTCTTTGGCCAGGGCTATGGCATTTTGCCCGTTGGTCTTGATTGCGTTTATGCTCCTTGCAATGCTCGCGTTACCGCAACTAACGTAACCAATCACTCAATTGGCCTTACCACAGACACTGGTATTGAGATTTTGATTCACATTGGTGTTGGCACCATCGAGATGAACGGTAAGGGCTTTACCCGTTACGTTCACGCCAACGATGAGGTCAAGGCAGGTACTCCACTGATTTCATTTGATGCTGCTGCCATTGAAGAAGCAGGATATGAGAACGTTGTAGTTGTTACCGTTGTTAATGCAGATCAGTATGAGCGCATCGATTTGATTGGCGAGTCTGGAACACTGATTGGTGGTCGTCCACTGGTTAAGATTGGCGATCCTCTGATGTGCGTCAAGCACTAGGGTTTCTCGCCAGCAAAACATCTGCAATAAACGAGGTTTTACATGCTTAGAGTTACTAAGGCAATTCTTCACGTCTTTGATTTTGAGACGGGAACTAAATACTTCTCTCAATCTACCTTGGATTTAGAGGACCGTCAGACAAAGTCATACGTACAGCGTAGACTGCGTAAAATTACGGCAAACCCAGAGTCTAGACATGGAGAGTTTGCTCCTACCAGCAATTTTGCTGGGGGTCTTCAGGAGTATGCTCACGGAGACGTTGAGTTTGTAGAGTTTTCTCACCAGATTGCTCAGTGGTTCTGGGAAGAGCTTCGTCGTGCAGATGATGTCGAGCAGTGCGATCTTCTTGTAGCGGACTACATTGATACTGATGCAGGTCAGGCGCTTGCTAGTGCTGCTGCAGATGATGAGGATGCTCAGGCTGAGGCATTTGAGGGTGAGGGAAGACGTCTCTTTGCTATTGTGCTTCTCCCACGCAAGCAGGCCTTTATCCACGATGTTAACGGCTCAGCAAACGAGATTTTGCGCCAAGATGCAACGCTGCCATCTCCAACGCAAAAGGTTGATTCGTATGCAGTCATTGACCTGGATACTGGTGCTATTGATTTCCACGATCATGATCGCTCTGTAGCAGGAGAGGGAAAGTTCATCATCCCAGAACTCTTCCTTGAGTGTTCATCAGAGGCTTCCAGTCATGAAGTTATTGGTGAGGTAACTGTTATTGTGCAAGACTTGGCAGAAGAGTATGGTCTTGAGCCTGCCGTTGAGGTGTCTCGTGCTAAGGCTGCTGTTGCAGAAGCAGCAGAGGTAGAAGAGGTAGTAGACCCTATCAAGGTTGGTAAGCGTATCTTTGAGGAGCGTCCTGAGATTCAGGAAAAGTACGAGGCTCAGGTGGCAAGTAGAGAGCTCCCCGAAGAAGTTCCTGTTAAACGTGGTGTTGCCAACAGAATTGCAAAGAATCATAAGATTCGCACCGATACAGGAATTGAGATTTCATTTCCCTCAAACCTAACGGATCGTCCAGGTTACCTAGAATTTTCTCACGAGTCTGACGGTAGGATTACCATATCAATAAAAAATGTTGCACATATTGAAAACCGCTAAATCCTATCTCTGACCTCACAATTTAGAGCAAAAACTCCCCGAAATTTGTTTTGGGGAGTTTGTAAATTACGTATCTTTTTGAATATCATCGTGTATCTCGGGTAGAATAGTCTCTCAAAGGTCACACCGTACTACTAAACGTTCTAGGAGACCCTTATGAGTTTAAAGAAACAGCAAGGCACAACCATTGAGGAGCAGAGCGCTGCTCTTTTCAATCGTCGTGATGCTCTTAAGATTTTTGCCGGCATGGGCATTGCTGCCGCTGCCGTTACTGCATCCCTGATTAATACCCGTCCTGCTTTTGGTGTTACCCAGGCTCAGATTGATGCTGCTCGTAGCGATTACGATGCTGCTCAGAAGCTGCTCGATGAGATTTCTAATGAGGTCTCCAACATGCAGGCAAGCCTCAATGACACTAACTCTCAGATTGGCGCTATTTCTGATCAGATTACAGATAAGCAGAATCAGATTGATGCTAAGCAGAAAGAGATTTCTGAAAAGGAAACTCAGATTGCCGAGAAGAGAAAAGAACTTGGCGCTCGTATGTCCAGCAACTACAAGGCTGGCCCAGCTGGTGCTTTGGAGATGATTCTTTCTTCTGCAAGCTTTGAGGAGCTCACTTCTAATATTTACTACCTCGATAAGATTTCTGAGTCCGATCAGAAGATGATTGAGGAAGTTAAGAACCTGAAGGCCGCTCTTGAGTCTGATAAGGCTGCTCTTCAGTCCGAGAAGACCGAGCTAGAGAATAAGAAGGCTGAACTTGAGAATCTCCGTGCTTCTCAGGAGTCCCAGCTTAATGATATTTCTGCTCGCCAGGCGGACGCTGCAAACGTTGTTGCAAATCTTGATGACAACGTAAAAGAGCTTATCGCTCAGCGTGATTCTGAGCTTCTTGCTGCTCAGCAGGAGGCAGAGCGTGTTGCTGCTCAGCGTGCTGCCGCATCAAGCAACAGCGATGGCGGTAGTAGCTACTATGGTGGCGGTGGCGGAGGAGGAACCTCTTCTGCTGGTTCTGGTTCTGCTGCTGCAGTTGTTAATGCTGCAGGCTATACCGGATCTACCGGTGCTGGCTTCTGTGCTGCTTGGGTTTCTAATGTCTTCTCAAACGCAGGTGTTGGCACCTTCTATGGCAACGCTTGTGATATGTACTATTCCTGGTGCTACTCTACTGATCAGAGCGCTATTGAGCCTGGCATGATTATTGCTGTCCCAACCCTTGGTGGTTCTGCTGCAGCTCTGATTTACGGCCACGTTGGCATTTACATTGGTGGCGGCATGGTCAGGCACTGCCTCTCTGGTATTGTAAGAAGCCAGAGCTTGAGTTCTTGGATTTCTCAGCTTGGTGCTTTGAGTACTCCAAGGTGGGGCTGGCTTGGCGGCGTTGTCCTAAGCTAAGGTATTGGCCCCTCATAACTTGTAATGTAAAAGAGCTTGGTTGCATGCAACCAAGCTCTTTTTGATGTCTCTTTGACGCAAAAAAGCAGGGTAAAAACCTTGAAAAGCTTGAGAAAATTCTTGAGAAGCTTGTATGTAGAGAAGAACTTCCAAAATTTCACTACGTACGGCACATGATGATGCTTTCTCAATGCACCTTAAGGCGTCAGCCATGGTAATGTACTGGGTTGAAACCTTGTGCGAATGGTCTCGCCGTGGAGGTGCCAAAGCAGACCGTGCACTCTTACAGACAGTTGCTGGAGAGACGGATGCGGCAATTGCCACTGTGACGAAAAGTTATAAGTGACAATAGAGTTGTAGCCATGAAGTTTAAGAGCGTATGATACGCCATCCAGCAGCTTCCCGGCGCATCTCGATAAAGCGCCGGTAGATACCAGCCTCCTTCATTAGCTCATTATGTGTACCACGCTGAACGATGCG
Organism: Atopobium sp.; assembly: GCA_018363825.1. Classification (GTDB taxonomy): domain Bacteria; phylum Actinomycetota; class Coriobacteriia; order Coriobacteriales; family Atopobiaceae; genus Lancefieldella. The sequence goes on from JAGZNE010000011.1 coordinate 19,243, forward strand.
CCCGCCGTCGATCACAAGGATCTGGTCAGCATCGCGCACCGTGTTCAGGCGATGTGCAATGGTAACAAGGGTCTTTCCTCGTGTCAGTTCCGTTACTGCCTGCATAAGCAGGTGCTCGTTTTCCGGGTCGACCGAGCTCGTAGCCTCGTCAAGGATGACGATCGGCGCATCCTTCATGATGGCGCGTGCAATGGATACTCTCTGGCGCTCTCCACCGGAAAGGTTTGCCCCACCTTCCTCAAGCACCGTGTCGTAGCCGTCAGGAAGTTCCATAATGAAATCATGGCAGCGTGCGCGTTTTGCTGCGGCGATGACCTCTTCGCGCGGTGCATCGGGGCGACCAAAGCGAATGTTATTCTCGACGGTGTCATTGAACAGGTATACGCTCTGGAACACCATCGATATGTTTGCAAGCAGGCTTTCCGCCGTTCCCTCGCGGACATCAATGCCGCCGATGGTAACGTGACCCTTATCGACATCCAAAAAGCGCGCAAGCAGATTCACCAGCGTCGTTTTACCCGAGCCGCTCGGGCCGACAAGTGCGCAGGTTGAGCCTTCGGGAATAAAAAGCGTTACTCCGTCTATGACACGACGACCGTCTCCGTAGCCGAATGAGACATCTTCCATGGCCAGGGCAAATCCGTCGGGTGAGAGCGTCTCATCCGTAAGGTCTTGCTTTGGCACTGAACATACCTCGTCAATGCGGTTAAGCTCTCCTTCGATCTTCTTGGTGAGAAACGCACTGTTGTTCGCGCTGATAAGCTCTCCGTAGATCATAAAAGCGGCAACCAGCAGCGTGAGCGCCCATGAGAGAGACAGAGCGCCTGTCAGATATAGTGCGCATGCGGCGAGAAGAACTCCGCAGCTTGCAAGGTTGAACACGAGCGCATAGAGCTTGAGGATACCTTGTGCCGCCTGCTCTTGATCGTAATCTGCCTGGCGTTTCCGCTCAAAGGATGCCTTTGCTGCGGCAAGTGCGTCATCGGGTGTCGCGAATGCCCGCAATACAGCCATGCCGCAGACGTATTCGATCACCTTGTCAGTCATTTCCTCCTGTGCGGCAGTGACCTCCCGTGTGACGGCGGTCGAGCGTCTTCTCAGCCAATCCAAAACAATAAGGCCTACGGCAATGCCGACAAAGGTAATGAAGGCAACCGGTGGCGCTTGAAACAGGAAGAACAGACTCATGATCACTGCCATGGCTACGCCGCCCGAGAGTCCCGTGAGACAGATGGTCATGAACTCTTCGAGTTGGTGCACCGTGGTAGTGAGTGTGGTGGTTATCGCCGAGAGACGCTGCTCTGAGAAGTAGCCCATGGGAGCGCCTTTTAAGCGGTCGCCCACCCGTAGCCGCAGATCACGGAAGATGTGGAACCCCTCGGCGTCCATCTGTATGTCCACGAGATATTGGAAGGCAAACTGACCCGCTACGCTGATGGCGAGGATCCCTAAACATTGTAGGGCAACTCCTGCGCTCAGGTGACTTCGCATCTCAAGGGCCCACCATACCGCTATGAGCATTCCGGACATGAAGAACGCTTTAATGACATTACAGACCATGCCTGCCATGAGGCTGCGGCGTGATGCCGGTGAGAAGCTTCCGGCCAAGTCAAGGATGCGTTTCATTATTGCAAACATGAGGGTTCCTCTTCTGCGTTGACGGTAGAGCTCATATGTTCTTTCCACATGCGAGCATACAAAGGACAGGTTTTCAGCAATTCACCGTGACGTCCGCGCGCAACGATGCGTCCGCCGTCCATGACGAGGATCTGGTCGGCGCCTGTGATCGTTGATAGGCGGTGGGCGATAGTAACAAGTGTTTTTCCTGCTACAAGCTTGCTCAAGGCTCGCTCTACCAGAGCTTCGTTTTCAGGATCGGCATAGGCAGTGGCCTCATCAAGAATGACGATGGAAGCATCTTTTAAGATGGCGCGGGCAATGGTGATGCGTTGGCGCTCGCCGCCGGAAAGCCTTGCACCTGCCTCACCGGCAGGAGTGCGATACCCTTGAGGAAGCCGGCTGATGAACTCATGAGCGCCGGCTGCACGTGCAGCAGTCTCGACCTCTTCATCGGTTGCATCCGGCATGCCCATGCGGATGTTGTCGGCGATGGTCCTATCAAACAAAAACGTGTCCTGTGCCACATACGAGACGTGCTCCATAAGCTGCTCGAAGGGAATGTCTCGCACATCGGTACCGCCGAATGAAATGCATCCGGAACGTACATCCCAGAAACCGGCCATAAGCTTAGCTACCGTTGATTTGCCCGATCCGCTGGGTCCTACGATAGCCGTGATCTGCCCCGGCTCCGTCTTAAAGTTGATATCGTGCAACACCTCCGTACCCTCATGATAAGAAAAAGAGACGTTCTCAAAAGTGAATGACTTGCCGTCAAGCATTACGCGCTCACTTGGCCGTGAGAGCTCAGGCTCTCCTAAAAAGTCCCAGACTACGTTCAGGCAGGTATCCATACGTGAAATTTGGCCTGCCGCCTGGGAGAACTTGAGTATTCCTCCGATGAATCCCAATGGGATGGTGATGCACACCATGAAGGCAGGTAATGTGATCCGTCCGACCGAAAGCAGCCAAACGCCGAGCGGTAGCGAGAAGAGCAGCGTACAGGGGACGATAGCCCGTATCGCCGCCATCCATATCCAGCTTTGGTGAAACCATGCAAGCGTGGAGTCGTGATATTCGGCTACCGCCTCGGAAAACGAGCCGTATGAGGATGCGGTGCGTCCGAACGCTTTGATCACCTGGATACCGTTGACATACTCTACCAGCGTTGAGTTCATCCGCTGTTCGCTCGCAATATAGCGGGCCATTTTGGGCTTATAGTCCCGCATCATGCCAAGATAGAAGAGCAGGCATAAGGGGATCGTGGCAATCCCGGCAAGTCCCATACGCCAGTTGATGGCGAATACGATGATCATTGCCAAAAGCGGCGCAAATACCGTGCTTGGAAGCTCGGGCATGAAGTGCGCAATGGCGTCCTCAAGTTGGTTCACGTTGTCTACGAACCGGTTCTTGAACGTGCCCGTCGGCGTGTCGACGATGGTCCCCATGGGCACACGAGCCATCTTCTCTGCCATCTGCTCACGCATGGTGCGTAGAGCCTTGAAGGCGATCCCGTGGCTGATCATGGAAGAGCGCCAGGTGAACAGGAACTTTGCAATCTGGGCCGCTGCTGCTGCGGCTGATAGGAGAGCAGCTGACTCAAGCGTGAGCGTCCCTTCCGCCAATCCCGCGGCAAGTAAGGCAACGACAATATAAGGAACCATGCCTGCCGCCTCGCCTATGCATGCTAGAAGAAGCGAGAAGAGCATTCGATTCCTGTCGGGCCGCATAAAATAGAAAAGCTTTGAAAATGCACTGGGACGTGCCGTCCGGTCTTTTGGCGTAATGTGACTCATGGAGACATCAACCTCTTTTCTGCAATGACAAGTCAACGATGTAATCGCCTGCCAGTTGCGCCAACAGTTCGTCGTGCGTTATAACCACAACTGCTTTTTTCTCGGATGCAAGTTTGCGGCACCAATGCACCACCTCGTGCATCCCGTGTCCGTCAAGTCCGCTTGTGGGCTCGTCAAGTACAATAAGCTCGGCATCTGAGCAGTATGCCGTTGCAAGTATGACGCGCTGCTTCTGCCCGCCGGAAAGACTGGCCGGATGTCGGTCGGCCAAATCCGTCAGACCAAAAGCTGTCAGTGCCTCCCAGGCGCGTGCCTTGAGTGCATCATCCACCTGTCGGCCAAGCACCACTTCGTCCGCTACGCTGCCGGCATACAGCTGATAGTCAACGTCCTGCATGACAAAGTAGCTGAGGAGGCGGCGTTCTTTACGGGAAAGATGTTTCCCGTTTCTGGCGACGATGCCTCTCTGCTCTCGAGCGGCTCCTACAAGGACTTTTGCGAGCGTAGTTTTGCCTGTTCCGTTTTCACCACATATGACCGTTACGGATCCGAATGGAAATTCAGCGGTAATGCCCTTGATTCCGCGTTTTGTTGAAGGGTATAGATAGGTCACATCTGTCATGTGCCAACCGTCCGCATCCTTTGCGGGATAGGATTTGATTTCAGAGTCGGATTTCATGTCGGGGTGTCGAAGCCCAAACTTTGCCGTTTCGTGTTCGGAAAGAGACGTGAACTTCTCGACATCCCACCGAGCGGCTATGCGTCCTTCCTGAAGATATACAAACTCATCGGCTACAGGCAAAAATTGATGGAGTCTATGCTCGGAGATGATCAGTGCCACGCCGTTTCTTTTAAGCTCTCCGAGGATCTTGATAAGCGACTGAGACCCCTCTGCATCCAAATTTGAAGTGGGTTCGTCAAGTATCAGGATCTGCGGACGGTTGGCTATTGCAGCCGCAAGAGCGACGCGCTGTTTTTGTCCGCTTGAGAGCTCGGTGAGCTTCTCGGCAAGAAGTCGGCTGACACCGCTGAGTGTTGCCGCCTCTTGGACAAACTTGATCGTATCTGAGGGATCAGTACCCAGATTTTCCAGGGAAAATGCAATTTCGTCGCCTATCGTCCCCATGAAGAATTGACTTCTCGGATCTTGTGTGACTACGCCTATGCTTTTCGTGCGATTGCGCGGGGACAGATCAAACACGTCCGTTCCGTGTACAAGGACCACTCCGCTCTTCTCGCCGGGAAAGAAGGTTCCTGCGAGGCCGTCGATCAGGCGCAGAACCGTTGATTTTCCGCTGCCGGAGCGTCCGCAGAGCACGGTGCATGAGCCTGCCGGGATGTTGAGGCAGATATCCTGTACACAGCTTTCCGTAGATTCGTATCTGCCGGCTGATACCTCACTATCAGCTGATGTTTCATCTGAAAGCTCAGACTCGTCGAGGTAGTAAAACGAAACGTTCTTCAAAGCGACGGTTTCCGTACCTCTCACAAAACCGCCTCCAACGCATATATGCCGGCGACGGCTGCAGTTACAACAAGAGCGCACATTGCGTCGCGCAAGGTGAATCCCACGTGATATACCGACGTTCGTCCTGTACCTATCCCAATCCCTCGCAGTTCGGCCGATGCGGCGAGTTCGTTTGAGAGTCTCAGCGAGCGCATGACAAGCGGCGTGTAAAAGCATTCGTATGCGAGTGCGGGGTGTCTCACAATACCCAGTAAGCTGGGGAAGATGCCCCGCATGCGGATTCCGCGAAGTATTGAGCGCATCTCAAACGGAAGGATCGAGGCAAATCTGAATATCATGCAGATCCCAACGAGGAATTTTTGCGGGAGATGCCACCGGTCGAGTGCGCACATGATCGCCGAAGGAGAAAGCGAGAAGAACGCGCAGCCGGTCGTAAACGGGGGAATCATGTGCAGCATGCTTACAAAAAGAACTCCGTACAGCCCTGGGAGGGGAAGAAAGCTCAGGCCGCATATGACTGTGAAGCTCACACAGGTCCTTGTCGCACTTCTCGTCCGTCCGTTTGCGGCGAGATAAGCTGTAGCGAATGCCTGTAAAAGCACCGTCTCAAGGAGGTTCACTATCAGCATGGATACGATCCCCACAAGAAAGAACGACAACAGATGTGTTCTTGGATCAAGGCCGAGAAGACCGCACTTGATGTCCGTCTCTTCCATGTCGTTCATGCGATTTTCGCTTTACGGACGTGTTTTTTCAAGAATTTTGATCCAATAAGGCCGCCAACGATCGTTCCCGCTGCAAACAAAGCCATCATCAGAAGGATCCAGGGGAGTTCGGTATATTGGGCGATCATCGCGGTAACGTCGGCGGCATTGTAGTAGGTTTCCAACTGTTTCATGTAGGCTTCTCTGAACAGTACATACGGTATGATTCCATAAAAACCAAACGTCACCCAATAGACGATATAGCCGCCGATGACGCGTTTGATATCGTGATAAGAATCTTTACCCCACATAACCAGCTCGCCTATGACTGCGCCCACAATAGCGACCGGTGCACAGTAGGGTCCGCCCATGAAGGTGTAGAGGACACCAAATATGAGGATCGATCCGGAAAGTACGCCACGTTTGCCGATGCGATCGGCCATGACGAGATAGAACGGTGTTGCCAGTAACGGAAACAGCCATGATCCGACGAAGAACGTATTTTGTGGTGCCAACAGCATGTCTTCGACTACTTTTGCCACCGTGATAAGTATCATGATGATGAGATTGAATATTACAAATGTAAGGACGTCGCGCATGACCCACCTGGTATTTTTGGAGCTTTCAACTTCTGCTTTCATAGATGATCCTCCTTACTGTCGACTCTTTATATCGATGCACATCGATCGATTCGCCGATCAATTGTTAGCTATAGGAAACTCTGCTTTATAATGGATAAACAGCATGTTCCTGACAACTGCATTGATGAGATGCGTCCCTATACGGAATGAGAAGGCCTGATCAAGGAAGAAGCCTGGGAACCGGACGAGCGGAAAGGAAGGAAGATGAAAAGTATTGAGACAGATCTTTACCGTGGGGCGTTTCAGGGATGGGATCTCAAGCCTTTGAAGGAAGTTCGTGGTTATGGCCCTGAAGGCGTCCTACACACCTTTGAAAATGAGCTGGGATCCGGTGAGTACTGGGCGTACTTTCGCGGAAGTCTTTTTGCCGTGAATGCATTCAGGATGAACTTTGCAAAAAGCGGGATCATGCGGTACCGCTGTACCGAGCACATCTGCCTGGGATGCTACGATGATGTCAAGGGTATGGTGCAACGTCAGGGTGCGCCGCTCGCTCCGGGGGCCATCATGGTATATCTTGGGGGTGAGAATGAAGAATATGAGATGCGATTCTCAAAAGGGGCCGTAGCAAGGGCTTCGTCTATCACTATTTCTCCCGACTACTATCGGGATTATCTACAAAGCAGGTTTGGGGATATCAGAGATGTCCGGGAAGCCTTTATCAAAGTTGACGGAAAACATGATCTTCCCGAACTTGTCGATCTGCTCCGCAAGGCACGTGCGTATCAGGGCAAGGGAATTGCCGCGGTGCTGTTCTATGAGGGCGTGATTGCAGAGGCTGTCGCTCTTGTTATGGAATACGCTACCCGAGAAGATGGAAGCGAAGAACATAAGGCTCTGTCTCAGGATGATACACGCGCTATCTGCCATATCAGTGCCTACATTGCCGACAACCTGAGTGGAGACCTCTCCTGTGCACGGCTTGCCTCAGAGCTGTACATCGGGCAAACCAAGCTGAAAAGGCTGTTCAAAACCGCGACGGGGCTTTCACCTTCTGCGTATGTCATACGGGAACGAATGGAAGAGGCTGTTCGGCTGCTCAAGGAAACCGATCTTCCGATTGCAAGCGTCGGTAAGGCGGTCGGTTACCGCAAACCGGGTGCGTTCACGGAAGCATTTCGAAGGAACAAGGGCTTCTCGCCGGTGGACTTTAGAAAGAGCAATGGTGTTCAGTGAACCCTCACTGCGGTTAATCCTTCGAAAATCATCAATGTAATGGCTCGAAAAACATAGTTGAGTTAGCTCGAAAATCATAAATGGAAATCCTCGAAAATCATAAATGAAGAGTTGAATTTGTGCTATCATCAGGCATTACAATAGTTCTTACGAGGAAGGGGGTCTTATGAGATATTCAAAGTTTAAGCCGGAAACATACATTCCTCGTATTATTGATTCACAGGTGCAGGTCCTTCTGGATACCTTTGGTGGTATAGAACTTTGTGGTCCTCGTTGGTCGGGGAAATCCTGGACGGCACAGTCATTTGGCGAGAGTGTGACACGTGTGGATGAATCCGAACAGATCTATATGGATGATCCACAGCTTGCTCTTGTTGGTGATACCCCTCATGTTATTGACGAGTGGCAAGATATACCTGCTATATGGAATATTGTACGTCATAGGATTGATGATAGTGCAAATAAGCCGGGACAGTTTATTTTGACAGGCTCCTCCACTCCTCCCGAGGATGAAAAAAGACATAGTGGAGCAGGACGCATTGCACGGTTGCGTATGCATACTATGAGTCTTGCAGAGACTGGAGATTCTACGGGAGCAGTATCTCTTTTGGGACTCTTTGAAGATTCCTTCCAGCCGGCGCAATCTCATATTGATCTCACCGATTTAGCCAATATTGTATGCCGCGGTGGGTGGCCGGCTCTTCAAACAAAAAAATTGGCGGATCCAAGGGCCGTTACCGATGAGTATCTTAATGCACTTTTTGATGTAAGCATGCCTCGCGCGGGGAAAAGTCCACTTCTGTCCCGCCGCATAGCTGCATCTCTTGCACGAAATGTAGCAACGAGTGCAACGCTGGGTACCGTGAGAGATGATATTGCTGCCTTTGACAATATAGCTCCGGTGGATGGGACCATATCATCATACCTTGAAGAGTTTAGACGCAACTATTTTATTGAGGAGCTCTCGGGCTGGGATGCGCCAATCAGGTCAAAGTCAAGGCTGCGCACGAAATCAAAACGATATTTCTGCGATACGTCTCTCGTGGCCAGTTTATTAGGTGTCGACTCTTCACGCTTACTTAAAGACGGACAGCTTTTTGGTTTATTGATTGAGTCACTCTGCATTCATGATTTGTCCGTTTACGTTTCCGCTTTGCCTAAGTCGTATGGGGGATCTTTACGATATTATGCGGACGCCGATGGGCTTGAGGTTGACGCCATTATTGAATTGACGGATGGTCGATGGGCAGCCATTGAAATCAAGATGGGGGAATCAAAAGTGGAAGATGCGGCTGCGAATCTCATAAGAGTTGCGAGAAAGGTGGCTGCTAATCCTGCAGCAAGAAATCCTAAGCCTAGCTTTATGGCTGTGCTGCTCGGTAAAGGGACGATGGCGCGTAGACGGCGCTCGGATGGGATATATGTTATTCCGATCGATACCTTGGGGGCATAAGAGCTTGTGGGGAGGAATATTCGAGTAAAGTGCATTTAAACTCCAACTTCTCCCTCTTACGTGTGTCCTTCAACTGATTCTAAATAAAGCTGTCTTGTATATAATGAAATTCATACAGCACTTGCTTAACCCTCCTATACAGGATACGAATCGGAGAAGATGTGGCACTCTTTGGAAAATCAGTTTCTAAAAAAACTGGCCGATAAGGGCTTTTCAGTCTTGAATTCTCAAAGCAAGTGCAACGTTTGGTGATGGTAGACTTCCCAAGGGCACTTCCAACCCAGACGCTTACGTGGTCTTAAATTGAGCTCATTATATACTGCCTCAATCTCTCTATCGCTAATCGATGAGAGGTCTGTGCCTTTTGGAAAATACTCTCTGATGAGACCGTTAGTATTTTCATTAGTGCCTCTTTGCCAGGGATGATGTGGAA
>JAGZNE010000102.1:0-3077 GCA_018363825.1 Atopobium sp.
TACATTTACGTTTTGCCCCTCAATGAAGTAGACGTTGACGCGGTCGCAATCATGGATGGGCTCGTGGGCGGGCCAGGTGGTAGCCATGTCTGACAAGCAAGTAACCGTCGGCGATCTCGTATTTTCCGACATCGACTCCAACGAATTCCTCAGACAGCTGTACGCCAACCTGCTCCACAACTACGGCTTACATCGATTAGGGCTGGCGAATCGTCAACCATACGACGTGGATCTTGAAGCCGCCCTGCGGTTCGCTGACCTGCTCTCGAAATCAACCCACCCCACCAACCGTGACCAGCATAGGGTATGGGCGCAAGAAATCGCGCTCCTCTGCCACATCCTGTATCCGAATGATCCCCGCACGAAAGCATACGTTCCTGCAATCTTCACCACGCTAGGTAACTACCCAGGCCTGAAGCAGTTGGGCGTGACTTCCGATGCGGGCGTCCTCGACGCCGCATTCAACGCCTACCAAGCCGAGTACCTCACCGTACCCGGTGATAGGTCGATGAAGTTCTTCGCGCCGCAAAAGAAAATCTACGACCGCCTCACTGACGGCAAGTTTTCCTTCTCAGCCCCAACATCCTTGGGCAAGTCCTTCATCATGCGCACCTTCATCACCAACCAGATCAAATCCGGGGTGAAGGCCAACTTTGCGATCATCGTGCCGTCAAAAGCGCTGATCAACGAGACGCGCTCGAAACTGATCGCTGACCTTGGCGAAGACCTAGAACGACACAACTACCGAATCGTCAGTGCTGCAGGTGACATCGTGCTCGAAGGCGATCACAACTTCATCTTCGTACTCACCCCAGAACGCCTGCTTTACCTTCTGATCGGCAAACCTGCGATCGAATTCGAGTACATCTTTTTCGACGAATCACACAAACTCTCAGGCAAGAACAGCCGCGCCCCGTTCTACTACCAAACCGTGACAATCCTTCAACACCGCCACAAGCCACCACACTTCGTCTTCGCTTCACCCAACATTCCCAACCCAGAGGTATTCCTAAGGCTGGTTGATCCAAACTCTGACGAAAATGAAACCAACGCGGTCGCAACCCAGTATTCGCCAGTCGCACAGTTCAAATACCTCGTCAACCTGCACGAAAACACCATTTCCAGTTACAACGACCACACCCAAGAATTCACGCACCTAGCCTCACTTCAAGCTCAGGACGCTACCGTACAGGGCATAACCCGATTTGTTAGTGAATCATCACGAGGTTCAGATCACCGTGGGCAAACCATCGTGTTTCATTCTGCCCGACATCACGCAGTGCAAGCGGCACGTGACTATGCCCAGGGTTTGGCAGACCTCAACGATAAAGACTTGGACGCTCTCGCAAAAGACATCGAACGCGACGTCCACGAGGACTACTACCTCAGCGATCTCATCCGTTGAGGCGTCAGCTACCACATCGGCTACCTCCCACCAGCAATCCGCGAACGCATCGAAGGCCTGTTCCGCGAAGGCAAAATCTCGACACTATTTTGTACCAGCACGCTTCTAGAAGGAGTCAACCTTCCCGCCGACAACCTCGTCATCACAACCAACAAAATCGGCAGAGCAGGAATGACAACAGTCGACTTCAAGAACCTGATCGGCCGAGTCGGACGTATCGAGTTCAACCTCTACGGCAACGTATTCATCATCGTGGGCAACCAACTTGCATCCGAGCAAAAGGCAAAGGAACTCCTGCAAGCGAACGTTCCTGCACAGACGCTATCCGTGCAAACCGACTCACAAATTATCAGCAAGAAAATGAAGCAAGGAGTCGTTGCTGATCTTCAAGAAGGACAGATCGAGTTCGCCAAGGGAGATGAAAGCTACGAGCGCTACAACATGAAGCGCAAATTCGGACTCATGCTCTTACGCGACATCACCACAGGACGTCAAAGCCTGGTGCGTGAAGAATTCTCCGACTACCTCGACGACCAAACCATCAGCCGAATCCGAGAGTCCTTCGCGCAAAGAGAAGGGCAACAAGACGACGACATCAACGTATCTGTCGACCAAGCAGAATCCTTAACTCAAGCTGTCCGAGCCGGACTCAAATACCCGCGCATCTCTCCAGACGGGAAGTTCAACTACGACGAAACTCTCGCGTTTCTCGAAAGGCTCGCCTCAATCTTCAAATGGCGCGTCTACGACCCCGAAACACTCGGAAAAACAGATAAGTACGGCAACCAGCTCACGATGCTGCGCTGGTACACCGTATTGCTTACACAATGGATGGAAGGTCACGGACTCCGTTCGATCATGAACCGTGCCCTCCAGTACCGCCTGCAACAAGGAACGCTCTACATCAAAGGGCAAGGAGAGATCCGTTACGAGAACACGCTCCAGCACCGCAACATCGTCATCAGTGAAATCCTGAAAGTTCTTGAAGACGTCATCCTCTTCAGCCTGTCGAACTACTTCCTCAAATTCTCCAACGAATACAAGAAGGTCCACGGAGTAGAGCAGTTCGACAACGACTGGTACGAATACGTCGAGTACGGCACGACGAAACAGAAAACCATCCTTCTCCAACGGCTGGGATTCACCCGCGAGAGCGCCACCTACATTCGAACCAACGTTTCCAATGCAATCTTCCTTCACGAAGGAAAGCCCCACCTGAACCCGATTCTTCTCGAAAGCTCGAACATCAACGTCCGCAAAGAAGCCAACGAAATCAGATACAACGTGCCAGAAGCCTTCTCGATGCCAGATTTTATGTTCTAGCCCCCGCACTAGGTACCCGCTAACGCAAGCACTCGCCCAGACCCCCTTGGCTTCAAACGGACGCCACCCCAGTGGGCGTTACAGCGACGACCGTCGGATCGCCAAACCTCCAGCGAAGTAGCGAGCAGCCCCAGAAACAGCAAAACCCCTGTTCAAAAGGGGTTCAAGAGCTCAAGCGGCTTTTATCATTTTCGACGTCTAAGTATCCATTTGAAGCCGGATTTGATATGTACCATTTTGCGTTGGCGAGTATCTTGTATTCCCTCTCTTCTCGGTACCGACAGTTATGGGATAATCACTGAACGAGCACGCAAAGGGAAAGACATATATGGAAAAGAACAATGCGCAA
>JAGZNE010000012.1:0-27843 GCA_018363825.1 Atopobium sp.
GCATAAACTTCATCTAATATGCTTAAACATGAATAGACTTATATAAGAAATTTAACTATCGATAAATTCTGTATCTACGGAACACACCTAAGTCAGATAATCTGCTCAAATGCGGGCATTTTACACATCTAATAAAGATAATCTGCATGATTAAGGTATTTTCAGCGTCATGTATACGTCTTTTTGACAGATTATCCGACTTAGGTGTGTTTTGAACTGCCTCCTATTTCTCGTGTCCAAGAAATGGGAGGCAGTTCACAAGTGCCGAGCGCTGTGCAATCGCTTAAGGTTTTAACCTCGCTTTGACTATGCAGTCCGATTAGTTCTCTGCCTTCTTGATCTTCTCGCCAAGTTTTTTGTCAATGACGACGTAGAGATAGCCCAGGGCAACAAAGACAACAATCAGAATCACAATGGTCAAAGCAACTGTTGGGACTCCTAGCTTGTCAAAGTCCATAAATCCATAAGGCCAGCGAGACTTCTCTTTAATCTGCACACCAAAGCCCAGGACTAAAACAATAATGTACGCAAAATACGTGAGCGGATACAAAGGCCAGATCAGAGGCTCTTTGAAGCCCATAGTTGGCTTCTCGTCAAAGAGCAGCCAGTCCAAAACGGCGCAGATAGGAATCACATCATGCAGAATAAAATTGTTGAACTTAAAGACGCCGTTGACAAAGACCTCGCCATGGTCAAGTAGGAAGTAAGCTACCAGGCCAGTTACGGTAATGCCCAGCATAAGCGTGTGTTTGACCGTTGGCATCCATGGCTTCTGAGCAGTCTCGGGATGCTTGTAAGCCTGGAATAGCGCACCCCAGAAATAAGCAACAAGCAGCAGGTTAGAGATGTTGGTGAAGTAATACAAGAAAGAAACGCGGAAGTTCATTCGGAAGACGCCCACAGAATCACACAGTACAAAGGTGCCAATCACAGCAATACATAGCTTAAAAATAAATGACGCTTTCTTAGATTTAATCAACGCAGTACCTCCTTCTGTAAAGCGAGAGGTCACTGTAAACCTAACGCGCCGCGACAAAAATACGTAATTCTCAGAGTTAACAGTTATGTTTCAAATGAAAAAGATTCAAAAAAATGCGGTCTTCTCACTTTTGGCGAGAAGACCGTGAAATGGCGAGAAAATCGCAGATGTCAAAGGTGTACAAGGCCAACTAGGACTGCGTTACTGAAGCGCGTGCTTGATTACAAGAATTGGATGGTGTAGGAGCAGTCGAGGTCCTGTGGATTTCATGACCTCTTTAACGCGAGCGCGCATCTCTTTGCTATAGCAATGCGATTTGCATTTTGAGCAAAACGTCTTTGTCTCAATGTGAGGACAGCGGTCCACACGCGTATGCGCATACTTCTCAAGCTCAGCGCACTCGTCGCACAGAGGTTCGTGGGCTTTGGTGCGATGGTACTTCTCGCAATAAAAACGAATCATGAGCGAAATAAGATCTTTTTCTTTTTGACGTTTCTGCGCAATTTCTTCAGGTGTCATCAGCTCACTCGTCCCCCATCAACGGTGTAAACAACATCTGCAATTCCCATGGTAGAAGCCCTATGAGAGACAAGAACCACGGATTTGCGCTCAGTTTCTTTATCAAGTGAGCGCAAGATAATTGCCTCGTTCAGGCTGTCTAGGTTACTGGTTGGCTCGTCAAGCAACATGAGTGGCGCGTCATGCAAGAATGCGCGAGCAAGGCCAATGCGCTGGCGCTCTCCGCCAGAAAGTGAGTCGCCAAGCTCTGCAACGGGCGTATCGTAGCCCTGAGGCAGCGTGGAGATGTACTCGTGAATTGAAGCCTTCTTGCATGCCTCAACAATCTCTTCATCCGTTGCATCAAGCTTTGCAATGCGGAGATTATTCTTAATGGAATCGTGATACAGATGCGTATCCTGCGTCATGTAGCTCTCAAGATCACGCAGGTTAGAGGTATTAACCTGCTCCAAAGGGGTTCCAGAAATTTCAATGGCGCCGGGTGTTGCTGGCCAAAAACGCATCAAAAGTTTTAGCAGCGTAGACTTGCCTGAGCCGCTCTTTCCTACAATTCCCACGATCTTATCGGTAGGAATATCCACGGAAATGTTGTCCAAAATCTGCTCATCATCGTACGCAAATGAAAGCTTAGAAACGCGCACACCCTCATAGGAGATGTCTTTTTGGTCCACCACGTCTTCAACCAGGGGTTTCTCGTCCAGAATATCCAAAACGCGATTACCTGCAGCAAACGTACTGGTAAGCGTTGTACCAAGTGCTGCCAAAGCCACAACAGGACCAAACGAGCTCATCAATGCAATGGTGACAATGAAAGCTTCATTCATAAGAATCTGCTGGTTATAAGCCAGGTAGAACGAACTAAAGAACATGACAAGGCCGGAGAGCAAAATAACCGTTGACGTAACGGCATCGTTGACACCAAATGCCTTCTTAACTGCCTGCTGTCTGTCGCTTAACTGATCAGCAAGTTGACTTGTTTCCTCAATCATCTGTGCACCGGTGTTGTATTGCAGAATCTCGTCAAGACCGCGCAGGTTATCAAGGGTAACCGTAGAAAGGTTACCAGCAAGATCTCTTGCCTCAGCAGAGTCTTGCTCGGAGCGCTTAGACATAGCAAGCGGAATTGCCACGCCAACTACCAGGTAAGAAACAAGTGCAATAACACCCAAAATCCAGTTGGTGCTGCCAACAATAAACCACACCATTACAATGCAGAACACAACCGCAATGCAGATAGGCGAGATAGTGTGTGCATAGAAAACCTCGAGCAGCTCAATGTCTGAAGTAATGACGCTCATCAGGTTGCCCTTATTTTTGACCTCAAGTTTTGCTGGCGCAAGCTTTCTTAACGCCGTGAACACGCGGTCTCGAATAAGCGCAAGTAGTTTAAACGCAATAAAGTGGTTGCATTCCTGCTCGGCATAGCGCAGCAGACCGCGGACCAGGGCAAACAAAAGCATGCCACCAAAAAGCAACGCCATAGGAGAAGATGAAGCAAAGCCCATAGCGCTGAGCAGCGCATATGCTCCAAAAATGCTGATGAACGTGGCGGCAAGGTTACCCAAAACGCCCATCAAAATTGCAAGTATCATAAAGCCAGCCAGCGGACGAACCAGCCCCACCAGCCTCAACATAATGGTGAGCGCACTACGGCGAGAAGTACGTGCAGTTGTGGCGCTGTTCTTAACTTCTGTTTTCATTACGCCTCAACTCCTTTCACATAATTCTCAAGCTCAGTCTGGGCCTGCGTCATTCGTTTGTACTCGTCATTTGTTGCAAGCAACTCTTGGTGCGTTCCACTTCCAACAACACGACCATGCTGCATAACAACAATCTGATCAGCATTTTTAACGTTTACTAAGCGGTGAGAAATTACCAGCACCATCTTTGTCTGAGCAAGCTGGTGAACCTGCTGCATAATAACGTCTTCACTCTCAACATCAATATTTGAAGTAGCTTCATCAAAAATGTACATCTGGCTATTGTGAAGCAAGGCTCTGGCCAGTGCTAATCTCTGACGCTGACCACCAGACAAGTTGGAGCCCTTCTCGGCAACTGGCGCGTCAAGTCCACCCAAAGACTTTACGAACTCAGCAAGATTGACCTGTTCAAGGGCGTGCCAGAGCTGTTCTTCAGTTGCCTCTGGATTACCCATGGCAAGGTTAGAGCGAACGCTTCCCATAAAGAGATGTGCTTGATGGCCAATATACGTAACGTTTTGAAGCAAATTCTGGTCAGAAATGTCTGACAAACTGGTATTTCCAAACAGAACATCGCCAGAATACGAGCGAAGTTTTCCGGTCAGAAGTGCTGCAATTGTTGATTTTCCGCAGCCTGACTCTCCTACCAGGGCATTCAAAGAGTTAGCGCGTATTCCAAAAGAAACATTCACCAAGACGGGTTTCTCGCCATCATAGGAGAAAGAAACGTTGCGCAGCGTCAAATCACTGGACTCAGGAACTGTCTTGGTACCCTGCTCTCGAACAGGCATATCAAGCAGGTCAAAGATCTTGTCCGACGCTGCCATACCGTTCATGGCAATGTGGAAATAACTGCCCAAAAGACGCATAGGCAGGAAGAACTCAGCCGAAATCAAAATGACAAAGACGCCTTCCCACATAAAGAGGAGGTGGTCATTTACCTGCTGAATTGCAAGAATTGTACCAAGCGCGCTTCCACCAAATGCAACCACGTCCATCACGGTGATGGAGTTGAGCTGCATGGTTAGAACTTTCATGGTAATACGTCTAAAGTGCTCGGCTTCCTCGTTCATCTGCTTGTGTTTAAAACCATCAGCCTTGTAAATCTTTGCTGTAGTCAGACCCTGCAGGTTCTCCAAAAACGTATCGCCAAGCTGCGTATACTGGCCCCAATACTTGGACAAAAGCTTCTTTGCAAACTTCTGGATAAGAACGATGGTCATTGGAATGAGCGGAACAAATACCAGCAAAACAATGCCAACTACCGGGCTAATAAGGAGCAAAACAAGAAAAAGTGTCAGTGGCGCCAAAACTGCATAGAAGAACTGTGGTAGATACTGCGCAAAATACGTTTCTAGCTGGTCAACGCCTTCAACTGCCAGCTGAACAATCTCACTGGTTGCATATGAATTTTTATACGAGGGACCAAACTCTAAAAGCTTCTGATAGATTTTCTCGCGAAGGGTCTTTTTAACCCTTTTTGCTGCGTAAAAGCTTGTCTTATGCTGAGCAAGTTTGCAGAAATACCTGATCACAATAGCAATAAGGCAGAGTGCAATAAACACCAACTGCTCTTCGAGGACAAAATAATCCATGAATAGGGCTTGTATCATTCTTGCCAGAGAATACATAAATACGATATTGGCGAGAAGTGCAATCCACTGGTAAAGCACGGTCAAACCAATGTATTTTTTACTCTCCTCAATAAGGGCAATGAGGCGTTTGTTGATCATCATATGCAGACTTCTTTCGCTTTTCTTACAAGCAGAATCTTTAATCCACTAACTGTTTTACTTACTTTACATGTAGTTTTGTCGTTGCATATAAGAGTTTGCCTTATATAACATTTTGAAGCAACATACAAAATAGCGAGAACAACTGCTATTTTTGAACACGTTCCCAGTCCGCTTTTGTGAGCATTGATATTCCAAACTGCTCTTCTTTGCCTGTGTACTTATTAAAGTCTGTAATAATGCCCATCTCCGTGAAGCCACACTTACGAGCCACTGAAGCAGACTTTTTATTGCGCTCAAGATATCTAATAATTACCTGGTCAACACCATGCTCTTCAAATGCATATGCGGTAAGAGCTTGAGCACCCTCAGATGCAAACCCTTGCCCCCAATAAGAACGACCAATCCAATAGCCAATTTCTGCCTGATGCAGCTGCTTTGAGGAATCCTTTGGATCAGGAATTTCTTCAAAATCCAACGACATTGAACCAATTAGATGACCGGTCCTCATGTCTTTTACGGCATAACAGGACTTATCGGACAGCACGTTTGCAAGAACCTGCTTGGAATCTTCTAAAGTTTTGTGAGCTTCCCATCCACAAAGTGGACCAATTTCTGGATCTTTTGCCAATTCATAGAGCTCATTGGCATCAGATGCATGCCATGGAATAAGAAACAATCTCTTAGTGGTAATCATGCAAATTCCCTCACAACCTTTTGTTATTTAATGACTTTATATTACTGTCCAATCTGTTGGACACTCATTCTTTAACAAATCCATATTCTATTCTCAACATCTTCTAAGGAGGCTCTTATGTACAGTCCTACAAAGCTTGTTGATTCTTTTGTTATTTCCGGTCTTCCCTACTACGACGCTCCTCTTGTCTTTGACCAGCTCAAACTTGGCTCAGATCTAACCATTGTTCCTGAACGTGATAACCCTTACGACCCAGAGGCTCTTGCTCTGTACTCTAATGACCACAAGCTGGGCTTTGTTCCTAGAGAAAGCAATTCTCTCTGGAGTACTTTGCTCTTCTACGGACATCAAAACATTGTTACTTGCAAGATCACGCAGCTCAGCGATCACCATGGTCATCTTCTCGTTAAAGCAGGCCTTTACGTCATTGATGCTCGCTAATTGGCGCGAGAAAGACTACTTGTTTTGACCTGGTTTAGCTAATCCTCTTTCTGTGATTGGTAGCTCTGAAGAATTCCGCTCAGATACTCTTGATATTTCTGTCTGGTCTTCTTTGGAGCTACTAGCTCTATATCTGTTCCAAAGGTTGCAAGCCAGCCGTAAAACGTTGGAGCTTCCATTACAGAAACATGCACGTCAGCTGTACTTCCATCAGAACTTGGATTGTTCAAAATAATGTTCTTGCCAAAGCGGTCATATACTGAGCACATTACGCGCTCATTAACACGAAGTGTGACCTCAACAACCTCGCCTGAGTACATGCCAAAAACGCGCTCTTGATACTTGTCTATATCAAACTGCTTGATCTGCTCGTTAACCGTGGCGTCAGCATCAGAGACCTCAAGTCTAAACATGCGGTCCACACGATAATTGACAAAGTTTTGATGCTTATCGTTCCACACAATAAGATAGTAGAAATCGTCAATATACGTAAGCTGAACAGGTGTTTCTTCTCTTACGGGAAGCTCTTCAATAACCTTATCTTTAAAGCCCTTCTTGCGATACTTAAATGAGACTTTTTTCTTCTGCAAAAGTGCTGTCTGAATAGCATTAAGAGCATAAAACACAGACTCATTTTGCGACTTAATACGACCCTCAACATGAATACGCTTCTTGAGCGTATCAGAGGTGGACTTCCCGCCCAGCTCTCCAATAAGGCTCACCAGATTGTTTGCCTTACGCTCCGTCAAAAACTTTGATGACTGTACGGCGTCTGCCATCAGCATAAGTTCCTCTGCCTGAAACTTCCTGGTAGCCAGGCCATATTCAACAGGATGGCGCTGATAAGACTGGATATCGTAACCAAAATTCTGCAACGACTTAATATCGTCATACAGCGTCTTGCGTTCCACACTAAGCCCGCGTTCAGCAAGTCTTTCAATAAGCTGAGGAGTACTTAAACCATGGTCATCATCAGTTTCTTCTTCAAAAATCTGAATGAGATGCAAGCAGCGGGTCTTCTCGCTTGGCATACTGCCTCCGAAGTCTAGCTCCAATAAAAAAACTCCTGTCCATTTTAGTGGACAGGAGTCGAGAAGATCGTATGGTCAGAAACTCTTCGGTAAACGGCATGTAAGTCGCAGACAAACTGTTACCAACTGATATTTAACCCCAAACCTCTTCGGCAATTTCTTTTACCAGCGCAATCTTTGCCCACTGCTCATCTTCGGTGAGCTTGTTACCAATCTCGCAGCTTGCAAAGCCGCACTGGGGAGAAAGGCAGAGATTCTCCAGAGGTACGTACTGAGCCGCCTCATGAATACGCTCAATAACCTTGGCTTTCTCTTCCAGCTGGGCGTGCTTGGTGGTGATCAGACCAAGCACAACTTTTTTACCAGCTGGAACAGAAGCCAGGGGCTCAAAGCCACCGGAGCGATGATCATCAAATTCTAAAAAGAAAGCGTTTACGTGCTCTTGAGCAAGAAGAGCATCGGCCACATCGTCATAGCCACCCTCGCAGGCCCAGGTACTATGGAAGTTGCCGCGGCAAACGTGCGTGTTAATAGTCAGGTCAGCTGGAGCCGCATCAAGAACGCGGTTATTAATCTCCAAGAGCAGTGCCTTGATCCTCTTAAGACCCTCCTGGTCAGCGCCAAAGAAAAGCTCTGCACGTGGGTCAACCAGCACGCCCCATGAGCAGTCATCAAGCTGAAGATTACGACAGCCCGCAGCATATACCTGCTTAATAAACGCACCGTAGCCAGCAACAATATCTTCAAGAAGGTCCTGGTCGTTGGCATAGTACTTGTTAGTCTGCTCGCGATTCATGGGCATAATGAACTGCTCAATAAACTGTGCAGGTGCAGGAATAGTAAGCTTGGCAACGGTTGTCTCGTCCTCAAACTGCTGAACAAAGCGGAAGTGCTCAATAAACAGATGCTCTTTGATAAGCTCCACTTTTCCTACGAGGAAGGTGTCGTCAATCTCTGCAGTCTCATCGTGGAAAGGAAGTCCAGTATTAGTTGGCGCATGGCCAATACCTTCGAACGCCCACATAAAATCAAGGTGCCAGGTTGCACGCCTAAACTCACCGTCAGTGATGACTTTGAGGCCTGCCTGCTTCTCCTTTTGGATAAGCTCTGTAATAGCTTTGTCCTCTACTTGCTTGAGCTCATGTGAATCAATCTGACCTTTTTCAAACTGAATACGAGCCTGCTTAAGATTTTCTGGACGAAGAAAGCTGCCAACAACATCAAAGCGATGTGGAGTAGTTTTATCATTTTTGATTGCCATGATGACCCCTTAGAACTACTTACGAGAAACCAGTATGACAATCAAAACTTTACTTGTGAAATACAAATACTTAACTAATTCATATAGCTAAAAACTATATCTTAACGTTTACCGTTCCACTCATCTAAGAACTGGTCAACATACTCACGCATGTACTTCTCGCGAGCTTTTCCTAGCTCTTTGCCACTGCGCGTATTCATCATGTCTGTCAGTAAAAAGAGTTTCTCGTAGAAGTGGTTGAGCGACGTTGATTTGTGTGAGTGATACTCCTCGCCGCCCATGTTGAGAGTTGGTGGTTCATCCGGGTCATACATTCCGCGACCATGACTTCCGCCATAGGCAAAGGTACGTGCGATACCAACAGCACCAAGCGCGTCCAGGCGATCTGCGTCTTGAACACACATACCCTCAAGCGTTGAAGGAACTACCGAGTCTGCTCCTGAGAAAGAAACCTCATCGATTGCGGTACAAATTGCCTGGATAATGGCCTCGTCGAAAGCATGCTGGCGCAGAAAACCAACAGCCCTATCCTTATGCTCATGCGTCTCTGGAGAAAGCTTGATGTCATCAACATCGTGCAAAAGTGCAGCAAGGGCAACAATCTCTTGATTTGCCCCCTCCTCTTGCGCAATTCTTACAGCCATTTTGTACACACGCAATGTGTGGAAGTAATCGTGACCACTAAAATCTGTGGAGAAGACCTCTTTTACAAAGTCCAAAGCGTCATCGATAATTTTTAAGTCCATAACTCCCCGCTCAACACATTCAAACGTATCTCTCACGCATTATTTGCGCAGATTGTGCATTCTCTTAACTGTCTTTTTCTTAGTGTACACAGTCCCTCTTGCTTCAGAATTTTGAAGCTCAAATTTCATGAAATTGTTAACTATCCAGCTTCCACTATTCAGTTTCCGCATAACTCACATTTGTCTTAAAATTTAATACATTTCTATTACAATTTTTATCCGTTGCACGTTTATGACAAATGTCGAGAAAATCGTTAAAAATAGAGCAATTTAAATGCCATTTTTCAACGTACCAAATATTTTGATTAAATTATTTATATAACATGAGATGAAGACGTTTTTTGAAATGTGTTCAAACTATAAAAATCGCTGGTTGAGCTAATAATTTTTATCAAAATAATGGATAATTATCTGTACGAAAAATGCTCTGAATATGTGTCATTTGTCTCCGTCGTGCTCATCGTGATTTATCACTTTTGGCACAAGATTTAATTGCAAATTTTGTTGGGGTATTCACTATTTGTTAGGGGTAGGTATGGAAAGAAAAAACAAGAACTTTGCAAGCAAAGGGGCAAAGACAGCTATGTCTTTGGTACTCGCGCTCTCTTTGGTCCCTTCTTCAGCGTTAGCAGAAATTGCTAGCACTCAAGAGGTAGCTCAGACGCAAGAAGTTGCAGCAACTCAAACAAGTGATGCAACTGCCTCAACCTCTGAAGCAACAGCAGAGACCTCTGCTGAAACCACTACTAACGCAGAAGCTACTTCCAACCAGCAGACCTCTGAGCAGACTGCTGCTCCTGCAGAAAGATCTTCTCGCCGTGTTACAAGAAGCCTTTCTTACATCTCAACTGAGCTCTGGGTAGACGGAACCAACGGTAGCGATACTAACGAGGGCTCCAGCTCCGATCCTGTGAAATCTCTCCAGAAAGCACTGGAACTGTGGGGAGAAACTTCTTCAATCTACACCATTCACCTCAAAGGCAACCTTGATTTGACCTCTACGATTACCATTCCTTCTGGTCTCACGCTCAAAATTGAATCTGAGGGCGCAACGCTTACTGGCACTGGAAACAGCATTGACGGTCTGGTTCTATCACCTGGCTCAACGCTGACCGGCACGGGCACCCTTACCATGTCCGGCTTCAAAACCGCACTAACTGCACAAGATGGCTCAACCATCACCGATGGTACCTATGTCTTTAGAAACAACGCAGGTTCCAGCGGTACTCGTGGTATTTCTCTTGGCGGAACCGTTAGCGGCAGCACCAACAAGAACAGCGTTACCATCACCGCAGACGATAAGAGCAATACAAACTTCTTTGAGTCTGGTGTCACCTTTGAAAACGCTACTATCAAAGTAACTTCACAGGCTCGTACCTGGAATGACGCTCGCAACCTCAACCTTAAGAACACAGATCTTACCGTTGAAGGCTTTGGTCAGACTTTCTACGTCAACCAGCTCAACATGAATGACTCTACGCTGACCATTAATCCTTCATGGTACGGCGCTACGGGTATGACCATCCAGGGTACTTCTAATATTGTTAACTCCACCATTAATGCTAATGCTGGTTCAACTTCTGGTATTTCTGTTGGTGTAGCTGGTGGAACAGTAAACGTTACTAACTCAACCCTTAACTTCACCAATGGAGGAACCGGCGGTCTTAACGTCAACACTGGTGACGTCATCATTAACAACTCCACCATTAAGGGAGACGGTCGTAACTCTGGCGCCCTCTTTGGAGCCCAGACTAATGGCTCCATCCAATTCACCGGAAACAGCCTGGTAGAAACCCCTGCTACCAAGAACTCCGATAACGGAGCTGGCCAGACTCGTCAGAACTACAACGTTGTTGGCGGCTCTTACCTGCTCAAATACGCACCAAGCTACAACAGTGGCTTTGGTAGCACTATCCCTACAAACGGTGCAGGTAACGGCAACGAGGTTCTCTCGC
Organism: Atopobium sp.; assembly: GCA_018363825.1. Classification (GTDB taxonomy): domain Bacteria; phylum Actinomycetota; class Coriobacteriia; order Coriobacteriales; family Atopobiaceae; genus Lancefieldella. The sequence goes on from JAGZNE010000012.1 coordinate 11,063, forward strand.
TCTTTACCCTTGCTGACCCATCAACTAACTCTCTGAGCCTCATTAATGCTAACGGAGCAACCTATACCTACCCAGTTGCTAATGCTTCAAGCGATGGTCAGAAGCACGTTTGGGCACCTGCCGCAACCGTTACCTTTGACCTCAATACCCCAGGCGTTACCGGCGTCAACCCAACATTTGCTGACGGCACTACTGCTAACAAGACTGCTCTTGCTATGCGCGGCAACTCTCTTGCAACTGCTTCTTCTGTAGCAGAAGGCTCCACTACCCTACCTGCAGATCCTTATGCAAGTGGTCAGGAGTTTGACGGCTGGTACTACACCGACGCTGCTGGTACCGAGCACCAGTTCACCGCTGATACCCAGGTCACCTCTGACATGACTGTCTATCCACACTGGAAGGCTAACACTGCTTGGTTCTACGTTAGGTATCACAATGGTAATGGCGTCTCTGTCATTGACCGCGTTGCTACCAACGCTAGCCGTACCGTAACGGTCCGTTCTGACGCTGAGGTCAACAACCTCGACAATAACTTCAATATCGCTGGAAAGACCTTCAAGCGTTGGACCACCCAGGCAAACGGCGCTGGTGACGAGGTTGCAGCTAATTCCAACCTGGCTGTTCCTGCAGGTACTGATACCGTTGATTTGTACGCAGACTGGGAGGAGCAGCACCTTACCGTGTCCTTCTCGGCAAATGGTGGCACCTTCTCTGCAAACAGTGTCTTTAAACAGAACCCTAACGTCTTTGACATCACCACCGATGCAAATGGCGGAGAAGTAGCAACTATCAAGACTCATCCAACTGTTGCTGAGCAGACCAATATCAATGCACTGCTTCAAAACCTTAGCGGCAACACTCTAAGCGCTACAACTGCTGGAATTGCAAGTCCTACCAGCTCTAACACCAATACTGCCTACACCGATATTGCAACTTTTGAGAATCACATTCTGGACAATGCGGATGATCCAATGACTTTCTTTGGAATTGTTATTGGTCACAACTACCGCTACTGGTTTACTGACGCTGCAGGTAACTCTCCTGCAACTATCAACGGCGGCGCAACGCTTACTAACGATGTCACCTACTACCTCAAGTGGAAAGATGATCCTTCCATCCAGAGAGTAGAGCTTACCAGCGATCTTCCTGCAGATATGTGGAGCGATTCCCAGAGCAATACCACTCAGATTAAGGAAGTTTCTAACGATAAGAGCTTCAGTCTTACCGGCGCTATCGATGCAACTTCCGTCATCAATCAGATGAGCGCCTTTGAGAATGGCATTGCTGGTGGTCTTGACGACCTAACCAAGATCACGCTTTCTGGCACCACTTCTACCTTTACCGCAAAGCTTACGCTTCCTGCTGGCGTTGTTGTCCCAGCTAATCCAACAGTAACTACCTCCGGCCTTGGTGACCTCTTTGAGGTTTCTAACGTCTCTGACAACGGTCAGGAAGTTACCGTTACCCTGAAGCTTAAGGGCACTTACACCAACTACAAGCAGCTCAAGGACGCTGTCGAGACTGTTGGTAAAGACGACGCAGCTACCACAGAGATTGCAAGACCCCTTACCGTAACTGTTGACGGTCTCACCCTTGACCCAACACAGGTAACCAATGGTCAGGAGCTCACCGCTACAGGCACTCTGACCGGCACCTTTGAGTCTTTTGCAAAGAACACTGTCACCAACGTCACCAAGAAGTTCGAGCTTTCTTGGAACGGCGTTCAGATTGCTGCAAGCAGAGACCCTCGTGGTGCCGGCATTCAGCAGACTCTTATTGTGAACAACCCAATTGAGATGAACCTTCCTGCAGATATGCTTGCTGACGAGAATACCGAGCATGACCAGGTCGTCACTATGAAGGCAGGTTCTACCTTTAACCTCACTGGTTCAATTCTTGCTTCCTCTATCCAGGAGCAGATGAACAACATTGAGCGCGCCTACCCTAATACCAACCATGACACCATTACTCTGAGCAACCTGAAGTTCAAGTTCACAGCAACTCTGACTGTTCCTGAGGGAATGACTCTTCCAAGCAACCTTGATGCCAACACCATCCAGGCCTCTAACTTTGGTAGCGGCTTTAAGGTCAGCGATGTTCAGGTCAACGGTCGTACGGTTACCGTCACCTTTGAGCTCAGCGATCCTTCCTCCATTAGAACGTACTCTGACCTCGAGCGCATTGTTGATGAGGCAAGTGCAAACGATGGCTGGATGAAGCTCACCATTCCTGGCGTCACCATTGACTCCAATGTTGCTGCAGGCACCCAGCTCACCGCTGTCGGCACCGTTACCGGCTCCTTCAGCGCTATTGCTGATTCCGCAGCTGGCAACCGCAAGGTCTTCTCGTTCACCTGGAATGGTGTCCAGTGGCCAGATGGTAAGGACGCCGTTGCAACTGATAACGACACAATCCAGCTAACCATTACTGTTGCAGAGGATGAGACTCCAGAGACTCCTTCTACTCCAACTAAGCCATCTAAGAAAAAGAAGCAGAAGACCCCATACACCGGAGATGCTTCTGCTGCAGCACCTCTTGCTGCACTTCTCGCTGGTATGACCGCTGTAATGACTTCACTTGGCATTACTAAGCGTCGTAAGAATAAATAAGAAAGAAAGTGATTGGTTCTGTATTGCTCTAGTTAGGATGTGCTATGAAAAGTAAGGCAAGGATTGTAGCGGGATTGCTTTTAGCTGCCGTTGCATTCGTCGCAGCATTGCTGCCCAACCTTAGCGTGGCTTACGCAGAAGACACTACAGGTCTTCAAATCAATGCTCTGAGCATTGAAGATGCGTCAACTCACGCCCAAGTTGCTGACCTTCTTGCAGGTCAAACTCCTGCTCTTAAGGCGGGAGTCACCTACGCCTTGAATGTTGGCTACACAATCCCTGCATCGTTGCAGTTCTCCCCAACGTACCTCAACGTGAGGTTTGGAGATGGACTCTATGTCACAGGCCTTCCAGGTGCAACGTTTACCGTTGGTGGCATCTCAAACACCAGCTTCTCTAACCTGGTTACCACACCTACGGGAACGGGAACCCTTCCTTACGGCTATCCTGGTGCAAGTTCCGAGAAGAACCGCAGTGGTGATTTGGTCTACATGACCAATAACGGCCTTACCCAGGTTTCTTCCAGGGGAGAAATTCAGTTCAAGCTTGATGACGCTGTTGAGAACCAGAGCGCAAGTCAGGTTATCGCAAATGCAATTCGTGTTAGCTTGAGCACCGCTGCAACACAAAACATTGATCCACATACCTCATCTGTTACTGCAGCTGACGCCATGACCTACGGCTTCTGGGCTGATCAGTCCACCGAGGTTCTCTCTAAGGGTGGTACCACCTCTACCCTGCAGGTTTCTACCACAGGCTCTAAGGTACTCACCGAGGCAAACAGCAAGACTACAGTTCAGGTTGTCTATCCGAGTGATATGGAGCTTGTTGGTGTCAACGAGACCAGCCTCTACAACACCCCAGGTACCATTGTCTCTACTACCGATGATGGCACTAACAAGACCGCAACTGTTGAGTGGAACGAGCCAGGCTCTTACGCAGGTACCCCAACCTTTAAGCCACAGATTAAGGTTCCTGCATCAAGCACCAGACCTAACAACTCAACCTTTAACGTCACCATTAAGAACCTCACTATGTCCGTTTGGAATGACACTCCAAACGTCAACCGTTCCTCCGCAAACGCTTCTTCTACGCTTACGGTTACCGTAATTGACGGTCTTAACCCAGAGCGTCTTACCACACACGCTCTTGTCGATACAGCTCCTAACTGGGCATACAAGAAAAACGATACCTACAACGTTCGTCTTGGCACCTATCTCATCAAGAACGAGCTCTCCTCAGACACCGCTCCAAAGACGCTCGAGATGACCATCGATCAGAACCAGACCGCTATCATCCGCGGCGTCACCATCCCGTACAAGGCTGGTATGACCTATGGTCCAATCCACTGGACCGCATCAGACGGCACGAGCGGAACTGCTGACCCAAGCATTCTGCGTACCTCTGGTGTCTCCGCACTTATCACCAACACTGCCCTTGGTCTTGATATCAATACCTCCATTACTTCCATCAAGGTTGACCTTGGTCCAATTCTTGGCGGATACGATGGCATTAGACCAATGAGCGATCTTCTCGATACATGGAATCCAAACAACAAGCATGTCACTGACGAGTACTATGGCTGGAGCTACATCTCCAACGGCGTTTACGGCTCTTGGAAGAAGGGCACTAACGCCGACGTTGTCACTAACGTCAAGCTCTACAACACCGGCACCACTCCTGACGCAGGCGTTACGCTGACCGCTAAGTCCGGCGCGCCTAAGGTTCTTAACGGCGTTGGTAGCATCGATAAGACCCAGATTAACGGCGGTGAGACCTTCAAGATTTCTGGTCGCATCGACGACGCAAACTGGGACTGGAACCCTCTTCAGGAGCCAGTGCTCTACGTCATCATGCCTGAGGGCTTTACCTACAGCAACCTCACCGTTTCTAACGGCACGCTCAGTGCTCCTGAGTTTGTAGGAACGTACGATAAGGACGGCGTAGCTGTTAAGGTTTGGAAGTACACCATTGATGTTGGCGACGAGACTCGCGGTCAGTATCAGCCAGACTTTACCAGCAAGAACATGACTCTGAGCATGGATGTCCACACCACCGATCTTGCAGGCAAGGGTATCTACCACATCAACGACTTTGTTGGCATTACCACCAAAGACTTCAAGGAGATTGGCGCTCAGATTAAGGCCGAGCACTGGGACCGCAGCAACTGGAACACTTCCCAGTACACCAGCCTGTTTGGCAACAGCGTCAACTCTGGCGAGACCATGGTTTCTCTCTCCGAGCGCCCTGGTATCAACATTGCACAGGCATCTGCTATTGCCGCTGCATCTACCCTTTCTGTAAAGGATGCCGTCTCTGGAACCGTAACTGATTACACGTACGACTCCGCTAATCCAGGCGCAACTACCCCTGTTATGCAGCGCGATGACACCGCAACTGTTCACATTGCTGTCCGCAATAACACCGGTAACACTGCAAATACCACGCAGCTCTTTGTTCCATTGCTGTCTAAGTCTGCAGACCGCGGTGCTGGCATCAATCCAGAAGGTGCAACTCAACTGCCTCTGGCACTTGAAGGCGTAAGTTCTTCTTCCAACTTCTCTTACCAGTACATCAAGCTGAACCCTGGTGTTACCTACACTGCAAACCATGCTCCACAGCCTGGCGACTACACCGTAGTCACCAATCCTGCTGAGGCCGACATGGTGCTGTTTACTTCAACGCACGCACTTGCTGCAAATAGCGGCGGCTTTGTTGACGTCACGTATAAGGTTGCCGACAACGTTGACGCTTCCTACGACGGTAATCGCAGCGTATTCAGCAGCGTTCTTGACTACGACATTGCTGGTAACCACTCCACTCGCACCCTCTCCACTCACGCTCTGAGCTATGCAGGCGTTGACCTCAAGATCAATAAGGTCTGGGACGATAACAACGATGCAGCTGGTAAGCGCCCATCCACAGCTGATTTTGGTGCTAACAATTTGGTTCTCTCTAACGATAAGAACCTTGATACCAGCACCATTACGCCTGAGGTTACCGATAATGGCAATAACACCTACACCATTGTCTACAAGGGTCTTCGTAAGTACGTAGACAATACTGCTGCTGATACTGTTTCGTACACCATCACCGAGAACGTTCCTAATTCCTACGTTTCAACTAGAAGCAGTATTTCTAGCGTTGAGCAGTACACCACCACTCAGTCGCTGGTAAATGTCTACAATGTCAGGCCTACCATTGTGACGCCATCCGTTACCAAGATTGTCGAAGGCGATTACCCAGTTGTTCCTATACCTGGAGGGCCTTCACCTGCGTCTCTGGTTAATTCTTACCTGAGCTCAAGTAACGTTAGCGCAGCAGGCGCCACAAGCACTGCAAGCGCGACAAGCGCCGACGACACTGCAAGCGGCAGCTTTGCCGAGAGCCTGATCAACAACTTCCTGGCGAATGGCTCTGAAGACGAAGGCGACGCTCCTAACGTCTTTATCTTTGAGATGACACGCCTTGATCCATCCAGCCCTATGCCTGAGGGATCTACCGGCAATACTGCTCGTACACGCAGGCTTCTCGGTGGCGACGCTGTATTCCGCAACATTACGTTCACTCAGCCTGGCACCTACGTGTACACCATCAAAGAGGTTACCGGCACCCAGAACATCCAGTACGATCAGAGCGTCTACACCGTTATCTATAACGTTGCTGACGACGGTACTGGCCAGCTTGAGGCAACACGTACTATGACCAAGACTGACGAGGACGGAAACGTTACTACCGTTGACCTTGGCGAGTATAACGATGCAACAGGTGCCGTCTTTACTAACGTCTATCCTGATCCACTGCCAGCCAGGGACTATCCAGTTGTACAGAAGGTTGTTACTGGTAACGCACCAGATGCTCCAACCGACTATCCATCAGTTCTCCCCGACGACAACGGCGGCAACCCTCGCACTGCAACAACTCAGGATGTCTTCAAGTTCACGCTCACCCGCAACGATCCTTCCTACCCAATGCCAAACAACGCAACAACAGATAGCGTTGAGACTTCTGTTGATGTTTCTGGCAATAATAACTTCGGTCAGCTAGTCTTTGCGCAGCCTGGCACCTATGTTTACACCATCAAAGAGGTTACCGGCACTAACCAGAGGGTTACTTACGACAAGTCCGTCTACACCCTCACCTACACCGTCTTTAAGAATGATGATGGTGAGCTTGATTTCACCTACCACATTACTAAGACCGCTGAAGATGGAACCGTAACAGAGATTGATCAGTGCGAGTGCAGAAGCACGCCTCCTCTGGTATTCACAAACGACTATCCAGAGCCTGAGCCTCAGCCAACACCAGATCCTGAGCCAACTCCTAGCCCTGATCCACACAAGCCTTCTAAGACTAAGAAGAAGCGCGTTCTGCCAGACACCGGCGATGTCGCTGAGCTTATAATTGCTTCTGTTGGCATGGTTGCTTCTAGTATCACCGCTCTAGGCTTTGCACTAAGGGCTCGCAAGCAGAAGTAAGATTCAACTGCTAGAGCGATCTTCTCGCACACAAAAACAGCCGCCTTCACAAGAGGGCGGCTGTTTTCTTGGACAAGACGTTTTTCTCGCCAGGAGTTACTCCCCTAGCATGGTTTGAAGATCATAACCAAAGGACTTAACAAACTCGTAAGCGTCCTTCTGCCAATCCTCTTTGAAGACGCCAGGAGCAGTCTCGAAGAAGCTAGAGTCCAAATAACGAATAATAATGAAGTTGCTGTTTGGCTGGTCGAAGCCATTGCCCCTACTGAAATCGATACCGTGCCCAGTATTTCTTCTCATTGCTGCTTCAAGAATAGGAACTGTGAGCTCGTTGACGGGAACTACAATGTCTGCCCTATCAAAGAAACCACCTTTTTCTTTAGTGAAGACAAAGAGATTGTTGAGTGCGCCACCAGCAACACACTGAACTCGACGAATGTCGGAAAGCTTGACCTGATGCTTTGCACCGGAAATTACGCCATTTGCGATAGTGATCTTTTTCTCTTTGAGGCTAAATCCGAGCTTAGTGTTTAACGTATCAAGGTTATTGGGGAACTCAGTAGTAAGCTTGTTAGCTGCAAAAGCAAGGATGATAGCCTTGGTATCAAGAATATTATGGCCAAAACCACGATACTTGAGATCTGTGTCAATGCTAGCAAGGTTATGTCCGTCGTTATCCTTAAAGGTAATCTCGTAAGGACCGTTTGAGCTGCAATAATTCAGTAAGAAGGTTGAACCGACCTCTGAAAACAAAACCTTGACCTCTGGCTTTCCATTACCTGGAACATAAGCCAGACCATCTTTTGTAACGGTATAAGAATATTTATCGTCGCACTTAATTGATACCTGTCGATCCTCAAAAATGCTTCTCATATACCTTTTACCTCCACGTTTTGCAGTACAGGAAATAACTAGGAACTACCTTAAAATTATATCGTGTTGCTGGATAATTCTTTGCTGCACACTAAGTTTTCGGCGGATGAAGATAACTTGACGTTGGCAGAGCCGTCAAAATCGTTAGGGTAATTTGATTCCTGCATAATGGAGTCTGTTTATTCATAATCGTGAATAGCGCAATTTTAGGGTACTGATTTTAGTGCCCAAAAAGGTAAAAAAGCCGTTTAGTTGGGGATGAAAATTGAAATTTCGTTATTTGAAGCCCAACTAAACGCAATTTTTACCATAGTTAAAAGTTTTTCCTGGGCAAATGCGTATGCAGAAAAATGTAACCCCCAACTAAACGCATTTTTTACCACTTGGCGCTAAAGCGGAAGTGGGAACTCTACAAAACACCAGGATAGACATACGACGGGATAGTTCTGCGCCGCACATACGGTGACTTTGGCAGCTTGGTTGCTTTGGCGGCCTTACACACGCCACGCAAAACAGGCTCCTGGTTTTACCAGGAGCCTGTTTTTAGTCAGCTATCAGCGAGTTCGAAAAGCCTGGCTATTAGCTGTTCTTCCTTCTAAGAGCAATACCAAGACCACTCAGGGACAGAGCTGCAGCTCCAACGATTGAAGCAATACCTGAAGCGTCGCCAGTATAAGGAAGACCTGGCTTCTTAGGCTCTGGAGTAGTAGGTGGCGTGGTTGGAGGAACAACAGGAGCAGTGTTGGTCACTGTGAAACCGTCGTCCTGATTACCTGTGATCTGAGTTGTATAACCAGAGATAGGAGTCTCGGAGATGGTGTATGCGTACTCGTGACCATCAGTCTTGTCGTAGAACTCAAGGTTGCTGAAGGTGTGCTTCCAGTCGTCAGCCTTGGTGATGGTTACCCTATCAACCTCGACACCATCACGATACAGAACAATCTCAGCAGAATCACCTTCCTGGTTCTCCCAAACCTTGGTGACCGGAATGTCGCGAGTCTTCATGTTAGTGTTAGTTACTACATAGTTGGTAGCGTCGCCAGTAATCTGCGTGGTGTAGCCATCAACTGCATCCTCAGTAATGGTGTAGTTGATCAGTGCGCCATTGTTGTACTGGTTAAGGTTGCTGAACGTATGCTGCCAGTTGTCTGCAGCAGTCAGAGTAGCGCTCTGAACCTCAACGCCGTCAGCAAGCAGGTGAATAGTTACGCTATCAGCAGGTGCACCAATCCACTTCTTTGTTACTGGAACAGAAACCTTACCTTCAATGGTGTTGGTAACTGTAAGCTCAGTAGCTGAAGAACCAGAGTAGGAAGTGGTGTAGTGAGCAATTGGGTCTTCCTTGACGGTGTACTCAATCTCGTGACCAGCGGTATAACGTGGCAGGCCGTTGAAGATGTGAGACCAGTTGTTACCTGCGTTCAGGTCAAACTCGTCAACCTGAGTGCCGTCTGCATAGAGCCTGACGTGAACACTAGCAGGGCGTAGACCCTGAGCATTATTGTCGTCAACCCAGACCTTCTTAACTGGGATACTCAAAGCCTCAGGAGCATGCTGGTTTGTAATCTCAAAGCCATTGATGCTTGTGGTGTAGTCAGGTACAGCGTCCTCAGAAACGGTGTAGGTAATCTCTGTGTTGCCACTGAACTTAGGCAGGTCAGAGAAGGTGTACTCCCAGTTATCTGCAGCGGTAACAGTCTTGTGCTGAACCTCAACACCATCTGCAAGAAGCCTGACAACAATGGAAGCTGGACGCTTACCGTCGTTGTTGTTAGAGTCGTCCCAGAGCTTCTTGCCAGAGACGGAGACCTTCTCCTGCTGCAGCTGGTTGGTAACACTCAGTGCAACGGAATCGTTTGGTGAATTCTCATCTGCCTGACCAGAAGTAGCAGTTACCTTGTACTTCTTACCATTGTAAGTGACCATGCCATTAGCGTCTGTGCCTACCTCTTCAAGAGTGTAGACGATAGGAGTCTTTGTGCTGGTACCATCGTTGTGAGTTTCAACGGTGTACTTACGAAGGTGTGTGAACGAAGCAGTCCAGTTATTAGCCGCGGTAAGGTCAAGTGTCTTACCAGTATCAACGCCGTCGGCAAGAAGCTTTACGGTAATGGAGGTAGCATCTGGCTGAGCAATTGCGTTGCCGTCAGCGTCAAGCCACTTCTTCTCTACCTTGACATCCATGATATCAACAAGCTGGTTTGCGACCTTCTCGGTACGACGCATAGCAGCTTCGTTGTTGTAGATAACGCTCATGTCGTTGTATGCAAGAGCCTCGGAGAGGTTTGGATCATACAGTGGTGCCTTCATGGTAAGAACAGCAGACAGAACGGTGTATGGAGGCAGAATAGTGCCATCCTTACCAACAATCTTGATTGCCGTTACCTTGGTGTAGTCAGCTGGAGTCTTAGTCCATTCTGGGCTGTTAATCTCGTTGATATCGTTCTGAGCTGGGTGTTCATCGGTGCGATAGTAAATCTCGTACTGGGAGCTGACATCAGTTGAACCAATCCTCAGATCAATAGGACCCTGAAGTGTATTGCTGAAAGCAGAGTTTCTGCCGTCGCCCACATATGGCAACACGTCGTACATAAGAATCTTATTCATTGGCGTGTTGTAGTAGTTACGAATGCTCAGACGATACTGGAAGAGTCCGCTGGTATCAGTGACGCCAGCAAAGTCAGTCATGATAGTAGCCGAGGTAAATGCCCTACCGTAGAATGTACCGCCGCCAGCAATATTTGGCTCAAGACTACGGATGTGTTTATCAGACTGGATACTCTCAACGTTGTTGCCAAGAACCTTTGCAGTTGCCTTCAGAATAGTCTCGTCAGTGACACCATTCATATTGATGTCAAGATTATCCCGAACAAAGTTACTGGCGTTATACATACCAGAGAAGTCATCTGGTGTGCCGTGAGTCCAGTTTGTGGCGTAGAAGTAGACGTCATTATTGTTGTTCAGAACGTCATTCTCGGCCTTAGAAGGAATGATGTCGTCGTTGATTACCAGGTTCCTAATCTCATAACCCATGGTTCCATACTGATACACGTATCCAGATGGAAGGGTAATCTTGATTGCATTGCGACCGGTCTCGTTGTAGTTCCTGATGTACTCAACCTTCTCAGGCTGCAGCGAGTCAGCAATTGGTGAAACCGAGGTGTTCGCGTCATAAGAAACGCCTGCAGGGAGAAGATCAACGAAGGTTGGATTCTTCAAATAACGAGCAGGTGAAAGCTCTGACAGTGCAAAGCCAAAGCGAGCACTGAAGCGCTCGTTTGGCATACCAACGCGCTGGTACCAAGAGGACTTGGACAGCCAGACCTTCTCGCTAAATGGAGTAAAGCGAGTATCCCAATTTGCGGAGAAGTTCATTGGGGTCTTGGTACCGTCGGTATTAACTTTGTTGGCATTGACCTTGATGATGTTGGTAATAGGTCTGTCACTGTAAACCTCGCCAAATGGATTCATGAACATCATCTGGATGTTGAAATCAATGTTGCTGGTTGGCTGCAGAGTTACGTTCTTGAAGTAAATACCAATCTTCCTGTACTGAGGAGACACAGCGGAAGCATTGGATGGATCAAGCGTACCCTGGTTGATCTGGTCCAGATAGGACTGCAGCTGCTGCTGGCTTGCCGAGTTCATGTCAGCACGGTAAAGCCAGTTTGCACCGTTCTTCCTGGTAGGAATGATGTCGTAGCTGCCGTCTGCCTTGTAGCCACGGACCTCAATCTGGTCCATGGAGAGTCCAACTCGCTGGCCAACTGCAACAAGATTGCCGGTCAGCGCAGTCATGAAGAGGCGGTTGTCGGTGTTGGCAACATCCTCGATGAACTCGATGTCGGTGAGTGGGGTGTCCAGCTTGTTGACCAACTTGATAGTGTAATCAAGCTTCTTAACAGCAAGACCGTTCTTGTCGTACTGGATGGTAACGGGACCGCGCTTGCTAAGCATGCCGTTACCGCTGAAATCATTACCAGCAAGGCGGAACTGCTTAGAGTCGTCATCAAAGTTGTGCTCGTTGCCTGGGACTTGGCCAACAGTCTCTTCTGCTGCACTTGGGTTGTAAGGTATGCCCTGAACCGTTGCAGTGTTGTTGAAGATTACGCGATTAGTGCCGTTGAGGTAGCGAGCGCCCGGGAAGGAAAGCTTGAGCTGGGAATATGCAGGAAGGTTATCTCTGATGTAGTCGTTAAGAATGGTGGTTCCTGCAGGAATATCAAATTTGAGGGTTACGGTACGTCCATCTGGGCTGAGCGTCCAGTTAGGGTTCTTAGCTGGGTCAAAGTGAGCGGTAACGGTCTGACCTGCTGCGTTTACGTATGTAGGAAGGGTATCAGTAATGATGATGGAGCGATAAGCACGATGATACTGGTAAAGCCTAAAATTAAAGATGACGTCTGAAGTTTTATCGTTGGAAAGCGCGGACGAATCACCTGGGGCGTTAATACCACCATACAGGAGCTGATCGTTGGTCTCTTCACCTGCAACCTGCTTCATAAGCCAAGGCTTGTCGTAGGTGATGGAGTATGTCTGATCAGGCATGTTAGCAAGCTCTGTGCCGTCTGCATTGTACACACGAACAACTGGCTTGAGCTGGAAATCTGCTGGGGTAACCATATCTCTGAAGCTCATAACGTAAGGGAGCTCCAGCTTAACGGTGGTATCGATAGTGTTGAGGTACAGGCGCTTAATGGTCCTGCCATCAGGGGTAACGATGGTCTCCTCGCGCTTGATAATAGGCTGAGTAGCTGCTGCTGGGGTAGCAAAGTTATCAAGGTAGGTGTTAGGAGTAATGTTGTTGGTGTTATTGACGTTTTCAGAGGACTGCTTGGTGTTTACCTCAATCTCCAGGTAAAGACCGTCGATTGGCTTATGAAGGCCAGTTGCGTCAATCTCGATACCTGTAGAGATGTTTGCATTGTCCTTAACGGTTGTGGGTGAAGTGGGCTTAAGGTTAACAGTAAGTTCTCCGTCAGCGCCAAAATCAATGTTCTGCGACAACGGATAGGTCACTGCCTTTGCAACAGTGCTTGTACCTAAAATAATGATACCAGTGAGCATCATTATTGCTGCAAACATAGTTGCAAACGACTTCTTAAAGTTGCTCATATCAACCCCATCTTTCCTATCGAACGTACCCCTGGAGCTATACAAAGCTCCACTAAACATACTAATGGTTTTTGACAAAATATTTAAAGAAATATCGTGTTCAAATAAATTTTTTTATTTCAATCTTGGACAAAGACTTTGAAAACTGACTAAATTGCGCTCAATTAATGCTACAAAGTGCGTAGATTTAACTTCATTACTCCTGGCGAGAAAAACGTGTACACCAAGCCATTCTTTTTTCATTTCTTTTATGCTCCTTCAAAAAAACTGGCTGGCGTATACGCGTCAGCCAAGAATAATTCTTCGGTCAGTACTTTCTGCAAAAAATGATACTGGAATGAGTACATATCAACAATAAACAGACATCCCTATGAATAAATAATCAAATTAACTCCATAGTTTTCTTCACTTTTGGGGCTGGGAGCGGTCTTCAGCGAGCTGCCAAAACTGTAGGGTTTCTCGCCAAAATGTTGTGGATACAACAAATGACCGTAACAAACAAACGTAAAATAGAGTTACCGCCAAACAATCTGCAGGTAAAATTAAACAAGCTGCTGTTAGATACTATAGGAGAGTCGTGCCAGAACGAGCCTACATTTCCAGATCAACTCACCTGATGGGCGCGACTATCACCATTTCTTTATTGCCACCCTCCAATGATTCGCAGGAAGAGCACACTGCAGAACAGCTACTTAACGATGTCTTTGAACTCCTTAACATCTATAACCAGCGGTTTAGTGCAAATGACGCCAATTCCGAGCTTATGCAGGTCAATCATGCAGCAGGCAAACATCCTGTCCCCGTTGACCCCGAGCTGTTTGAGCTCATTCAGATTGGCAAAGAACAAAGCCTTATACCTGCAAGTCATTTAAACATTGCACTTGGCCCCTTGGTACAAACCTGGCGAATCGGCTTTGCTGACGCTCGCATTCCAAATAACGACGAGGTCGCGCACGCGTTGTCGCTAACTGATCCACAACTCATTGCATTAGACCCTCTGAGCTGCACCGTATTTCTCGCCAAAGAGGGCATGAAGCTGGACCTGGGGTGCCTGGCAAAAGGCTACATCGCCGACAAAATTGCAGATTATCTGAAAAGTCAGCACGTCACTTCCGCCCTTATCAACCTTGGCGGTAACATTAAGACAATTGGCGACAATGTGCTCGCGGGTAGACCGTGGCAGATTGGCATCCAGGATCCGCGACAACCACGAGGCACCAACCTTGCTGTGCTGCCTATTTGCAACCAGTCCGTGGTGACCTCCGGCACCTACGAAAGGAAACTGCAGGTAAACGGACACACCTATCACCACATTCTTGACCGCGAGACCGGCTATCCGGTTGAAACGCAACTTGCAAGCATCACGATTATCTCGGATAACTCGCTTGACGGAGAAATTTGGACCACGCGCCTTTATGGCGAGAAACCCCGTCAGCTCCTTACCCGCGTGGAACAAGAAAAAGGTATCGAGGCGCTCATCGTAACCACTGATAATCGCGTATATTATTCGTCGGGGATCTCACCTGAGTTCCTTGCGTAATTCAGAAAGGAAGTTTGATGCTTAACTTTGTTGGCCTTATTGGCACCAATTCAAAAGAGTCAAATAACCGAAGACTCCTGCAGTTTATGCAGAAGCACTTTGCTGACAAGGCCTCCATTGAGCTGGTGGAAATCGACAACATTCCCCTGTTCAACAAGCCCGCAAAGATGAAGGTCCCCGAGGTTGTCTCAGAGCTTGCAAAGAAAATTGAGGCCGCCGACGGCGTCATCATCGCAACACCAGAGTACGACCACTCCATTCCAGCGGTCCTGCAAAACGCGCTTGCTTGGCTGTCCTACGGCATCTTCCCTATGGTCAACAAGCCAGTCATGATTGTCGGCGCATCCCTGGGCACGCTCGGATCTTCTCGCGCACAGCTTCAGCTCCGCCAAATTCTGGACGCTCCCGAGCTCAAGGCCGCAATCATGCCAGGTTCCGAGTTCCTTCTTGGCCGAGCTCAGCAGGCATTTGACGAGAAGGGCAGCTTGAAGGACAAAGCTACCGTCAAGAAGCTTGACCTGCTCTTTGACGATTTCCGTCTGTTTGTGAAACTCAACGAGAAAATGGCCGCATCGCGCGAACTTCTCCGCAAAGAGGCCGAGAACTTTGACTGGGAAAACCTGTAGGCCTGGAAGGAACTACTACTATGAAATTTGTCGGAATCGTCGGTTCAAATGCGGAGATTTCCTATAACCGAAAGCTTCTGCACTTCATCAAAAAGCACTTTGCCAAGCAGTTTGAGCTTGAGATCCTTGAGATTGATAACATTCCTCTGTTCAACCAGGACCTCAAGTGGGACGAGAACTTCCAGCTCCGCCTGCTGTACAACAAGATTACCCGCGCTGACGGCGTCATTATTTCTACGCCCGAGCACAACCATACCATCTCACCTGCGCTGAAGAGTGTCATTGAGTGGCTCTCCTACGATGTGCATCCGTTTGAGAACAAGCCTGTCATGATTGTCGGCGCTTCTTACTACGACCAGGGAACTTCTCGCGCGCAAGTGCATCTGCGCAAGATTTTGGACGCTCCGGGCGTTAACGCATACGTTTTGCCTGGTAACGAGTTCCTTCTTGGAAAGGCCAAGCAGGCCTTTGACGAGGACGGCAACATTATCGACGAGCGCACCGTCAGCTTCCTGGGCCTTTGCCTGGATAACTTTGTCAAATACGTAGAGGTGGTCTCCAAGTTGAAGAAGCCAAAGCCAATCGCGCCAGAGGATCTGGACGTAACCAACTCAATTTCCACCACTATCCAGGGCATTGATCCCGACGATCCTGATTGGGTCGAGAAGGCCGCCGAGCTTGTGGGCGCGGTCTCGGGCGACACGTACGTTAAGCTTGACCACGGCATTTTGACGGTCAACCAGATTGACATGTTCCTGAAGGCAATGCCATTTGAGCTGACCTACGCAGACGACAACAACCAGTTCCTCTACTACAACAACGCTCATGACAACCCAGATACTATGCTGGCAAAACGTGTTCCTGAGCAGTCGGGTGACCGTCTTTCCACAGTTCACAGCTCTCTTCCCGAGGGTCGTATGAAGAATGTTGAGTTTGTCATCGGCGTGCTTCGTAACGGCGACAAAGAGTATGTGCGCACCATTGTCCCAGGTACACCAGCCGACATCATCAACACCCACAACTACCAGGCAATGTACTACCCCGATGGCTCGTATGCAGGCATCAATGAGATTGTCTTCAACTTCAAGCCATGGTTGGACTGGTACCTTCAAACTACTGGCCAGCGTCTTGTAAGCGCTAACGGCGCAGTTGTTTCACCAGCTGGCGCTCCCGCCCCTGCTGCTGGTGCTCCCGCACCAAGTGCAGGCGTAGATGCGACCTCTGGAGCAAGCGCTTAACGTGCAGCTACGCGCACCACGACGCGCAGCCGCGACGCGCGTCCACGACGCGTCATAGCAATACGATCTCTCCTCGCCTTCCAGAAATAGATCTCTGGAAGGCGAGTTTTTTGTATTAAGTTGCGAAATTTCTATTTAGGCTAAAGATGTATTCATTTCTACGAATATCTATGCTCAGATATTCAATTTTGTGTATCACTCAAGGTCGTGTCCCGAAAAGTGGTGTAAGCAAGCATTTCAGGTGTTTAAAAGAAGTGCGGTTATTTCCTAAAATATAGTCACCACAACCAATTCAGAAAGGA
>JAGZNE010000103.1:0-3008 GCA_018363825.1 Atopobium sp.
CCTGCCTACGTATGGTTCGCTCGACGGCGCAGATTACGCAGCCGGAGCTCGCAAGTATCTGACTGACGTAGGCATGACCGAGTGGGAAATCAACAAGCTCGTCGAAAGGCTGACGAACAAGTAGCGGGTCGTGGCCGCAGGCGGTTGCGGGCCGCGCTGCGCAGCGGCGGCGGTCCGGGCTGCGGTAAGAACTGACAGGTTTAAATAGAATCGCTTCAACAAAAAACTGGCGAGTAGCTGTAATACTCGCCAGTTATAGTGTGGTGTTCAGAGACTAAGAATTATCGACCTTAAATAACTCGATGGCTCTCAATAACTTCAGAAGTACCGTCACTATAGAACACAATCGTCTTTTCAAAGAGTCCACCAGGAGTGGCTTTTCCAGCTCTTGCTAGACGGTCTTTAACAGCTGCAAGCGCCTCATCATAACTGCTAAATTCACCGTTATATCCATAGCTCGAAGTATATTCCACATTATCAACTGCAGAGGTGCCGTAAAAAACATGCTGTTCGCCAAGTTTAACAGGCTCAGCAGGTGCTTTAGGTTGCTCAACAGCTGGCTCCTGTGGTGCCGCTTGTGCTGTAGGGGCCGGAGCAGATTGAGCTGGAGCCTCTACATTACTTTTGGATTCTTCCGGCTTTGTATCCTCTGCTGGCTTAGTATCGTCAGTCTTTTCCTCATGCTTAGTCTCCTCAACCTTCTCCTCTGGCTTAGTCTCCTCGGCCTTTGGCTGTGTGATAGCTGGAGTTGATGATTGAGTAGGTGTAGGAGCTGGTTGGTGAGTTGCTACGATACCTGCTGCTGTACCACCTGCAACTGCGACAGTTGCGACCGCCATGCCGACTTTCTGTACGACAGGCGCGGCCTTGATTGTGGTGGCGATGCGGGCAACGCCCATGTGGTCTGCCCATGCGTTGTAGGCTTTAGTTGCCTTCTCACCTAGCTGGGCTGGCTTACCAAAAACCTGTTTGATAGCGCCAGTAAACTTATTTACGCGATAAACCTTCATAACAACATTCCTCTCCGCTTTGTGTTTTGTTGTTATTGACTAAGACGAGTCAACGTCTTTGAAAGTTCATTCCTAATGCAAATTTCAGTTGAAACTATAGGTATTGTGGTGACTTTGACTTAGATGAATAAAAAATCTCCATTATATGAGAACATTTACACCATTATTTCTACATATTTGCTGTTAACTATAGAGTTTGTTTAAAAATTAATTTGCTCTCCGCAGGTGAATTTTATGTGAATGACCTTGCGATAGACGGCTATCGTTGCATTTGTTATAACATTCTCACTTCTGAATTTTTAGGGATTACGTGCTGTTTTGGGGACTGTATGAATGTAGCGGAAGGCCTTGAGAAAAAGCTTATGCCCATGGCAGAGTCGGTGAGTAAGAATAAATATCTTCTTACTATGCGCGATTCGTTTGCCATGCTCATGCCAATCCTTATCATCGGATCAATGTTTACGCTGGTAGGTAATCTGCCAATCCCAGCGTGGGTTGATTTCTTGAAGGCCACTACGCTTCAGGGCAAGTCGCTTTTCTCGCTGTTGGCTATCCCTTCTGCCTGCACTGTTGCGCTCATGGCGATATTTTTGTCGTTTGAAATTGGCTACAACTTTGCTGATCAGCTTGGTCTTGAGGACCGAGTTTCTGCCGGAATGGTATCGCTCATCAGCTGGTTTATTTTGATGCCTCAGGTGACCGAATTTTTGCCTCAGGGAGCTACTCAGCCATTTTTGGTGGAGAGCATTCCTCTTGCGTGGACCGGCGCAAAGGGCGTGTTCGTAGCGATTATCGTGGGCTTTTTGTCGGTGCATATTTTTGGCTTTGTTATCAAGAAGAACTGGGTCATCAGGATGCCAGAGGGCGTTCCTACGTCGGTTTCGCTTGCATTTAGCGCACTGATTCCAATGTCGCTTACATTTCTTGCGGTATGGGCGGTTGGCGTTTTGTTTGCGCTTACCCCTTGGAAAGATGCGTTCACCTGCATTTATTCGATGCTACAGACTCCGCTGACCATGCTTGGAGGAACCGTTTGGGCTCTGGCAATTGCTTACGTCATCCAGGGCATTTTCTGGTTCTTTGGGATCAACGGTTCAAACATTACTAGCCCTATTTTTACGCCGATTTTGACTGCGCTTACGCTGGAAAACCAGGCCGCCTTTGCAGCTGGAACCGCACTGCCCAACATTATCAATCGAGAGTTCGATGCGTTCTTTGCGCTGTTTGGTGGCGGAGGATCAACCCTTTCGCTGTTGATTGTGATATTTTTGTTCTGCAATTCTCGCCGTGCAAAAGACATTGCAAAGATCTCCATTGTGCCTGGTATTTTTGGTATCAACGAGCCTGTCATGTACGGACTGCCGATAGTACTGAATCCCATCATGGCAATTCCTCTGATTTTTACGCCGGTTGTTAACGTTTTAATTGCGTGGTCCGCAATGAGCGCCGGCTTGGTGCCTCTGTGCAACGGTATTATGCTGCCTGGAAGTACTCCTCCTTTGATCTCGGGATTTCTTCTGTGCGGATGGCAGGGCGCTTTACTTCAGCTCGTATTGATTTTGATTGATATGGCAATCTACCTGCCGTTTATTAAGGCCCTGGATATGCAGTTTCTCAAGGAGGAAAAGGGAGCTGAGACAGAGCACGCAGTTTAGGTGCTGCGGAGACATGGTGTGCGTTGAAGGCAGCTCTGGGTGAGCTGCCTTTTTCTGTTCGAGGCTTTAGCCTGTTGAGCGCGTGTAACGCGCGAAACACAAAACCACCCGCTATTGAACTGCCTCCCATTTCTTGGACATGAGAAATAGGAGGCAGTTCAAAACACACCTAAGTCGGATAATCTGTCAAAAAGACGTATACATGACGCTGAAAATACCTCTAACGCGCAGATTATCTTCATTAGATGTGTAAAATACCCGCATCTGAGCAGAATATCTGACTTAGGTGTGTTCCGTAGATACAGAATTTATCGATAGTTAAATTCCTTATATTTGTCTATTC
>JAGZNE010000104.1:0-2831 GCA_018363825.1 Atopobium sp.
CAGTGGATAGGTAACATCGCAGTCTGGCCAACCCATGCAGCCAACAAAGCTTCCACGAGTCTTTAGAGAGCTCTTAGCAACCAAGTCTTTGCCGCACTTAGGGCAGGTTCCCACCTTTGCGTCAGCAGTAACCGCATCGGCAATGGCCTCGGACAGGTCTTCTTTGTGGTCAATAAGCGTATCAATCATGCCTGCAAGCAGGGCTCTTGAGTGCGTAACAACGCCATCTCGCGTGTCTTTGCCCTCAGCAACGCTTGTCATATCGGACTCAAGCTCTGCTGTCATATCAGGCGAGGTAATGTGCGGTGCAAACTGCGAAAGCGCATCAACAATTGCCATACCAAGCTGACTTGGCTCAACAGGATCATTCTTGAGGTATTTACGCTGGTAGAGCGTATCAATAATGGAAGCACGCGTAGACTTTGTGCCAAGACCTCGCTTCTCCATCTCTTGAATAAGCTTGCCCTGGCTATAGCGAGCAGGCGGCTCTGTCTGCTTAGCGTCAAGCGACAAAGACTGAATAGAGATAATCTCTCCCTCGCCGACATCAGGAATCTGATCGTCTTTCTTAAGGCCAAAGGGATAAATCTCTCTAAAGCCTGGCTCTGCCAGCACGGTTCCATTTGCAACAAAGGGCTGACCAGCAACATCAAGCGTGATCTTAGTGCCGCTCATAGTAGCTGGACCCATAAGGGTTGCGAGGAACCTTCGAGCAATCAAGTTATAAAGCTTCCAAGCTGCAGGCTGCAAAGCATCTGGATTTGCAGCTGCTGTTGGATAAATTGGTGGGTGGTCAGTAGACTCCTGCTTACCACGAGTGGCATGAAGCTTTGACTGACCCAAAAGCTTTTTGCAGGTAGGAGCATACTGAGGAACTGCAGACAGCGTACGGACACAGTCCTTCAAGTCAAGCGAACTTGGGTAGACCGTGTTATCAACACGAGGGTATGAAATCAAGCCGTCCATGTACAGAGACTCTGCCAAACGCATAGTTCTAGCTGGCGAGATACCCTCTGCAGCTGCAGCTGCCTGCAGCGACGTGGTGTTAAACGGAGCTGGTGGCTGCTGCTTTCTGCTACGAGACTCAATCTCGACAACCGTTGCCTGCGTCTGATCTTTAACAACTGCGTAAGCTGCATCTGCTTCAGCTTGATCCCAGAACCTTGCGGTCTGATGAACCATCTTAAAGGTTGCATCCGCATCATCTTCTGGAGCAGCAACACCAGAAATAACCCAATAATCTTCTGGCTTAAATGCCAAGCGCTCACGCTCGCGCTCAACGACAAGTGCCAGCGTAGGGGTCTGAACACGACCAGCAGAGCGCGTATTGCCCAGACCGCCAAAGCGTGCAGTTGTTAGGTAACGGGTCAGTACTGCACCCCAAATGAGGTCGATATACTGCCTGGACTCACCTGCTGCAGCCAAGTTGTAATCAAGGTCCACCAGGTTATTGAAGGCGGTCTCAATCTCTGTCTTGGTAAAGGCGGAGTAGCGTGCACGAAATACTGCCAGATTAGGATTAACCGAGAGAACCTGTGCCAGCGCATCAGAGCCAATAAGCTCTCCCTCGCGGTCAAAGTCTGTGCCGATAATGACAGACTCTGCCTTCTTAGCAAGGTTCTTGAGGGCGCGAATAATTTCTTTTTCTGCAGGCTGTTTATCTACAGGAGCCCAAATCAAATAGGGCAAGCTGGGGATTTTCCAGCCCTTAAGGTCAACGCCATCTGCCATAAAAGGCTTGCGCTTAACCTTATAAGGAGGACGCTCAAGGCCATCTGGAACATCTGCAGGAAGGTGTTCCCCTTCTGCAGTTTCTCCATACCAGCCCTCTTCCTTGTCAAACTTGAGAGCCAAAGGAAAATCCGGTTGCAGAATATGACCACGAAGACCAATAGCGACATGGTCTTCTCCGCCACGTCTAAAACGATAAACAGGAGTGTTGTATACCTTGTCTGTCTCAGGCTTACCCGATTCAGACAGAAGGCGAGCAATCTGCTGCGCTGCGTCGTTTTTCTCGGTAACAACTAGAATCAAAGAACAACACTCTCCAAAGTAAAAATGAAACTATTAGATTTTGTCTAGCTCGTGCTGCTCATAGTCCTCGCGGCTCCACTTAAGAGCAGCCTTGCCATCACGAGCAATAATGACGTAACGAGCAACTGCCAGAGCAACTTCGTACAGCAGGATAAGAGCTGCAAACATCAAAATCATGGTGACAGGCGATGCGTCAGGAGTAACTACTGCAGAGAGAACCATCAGTCCAACGTAAACATAACGCCACTGCTCACGCATATCCTTGTAAGGAACAAGGTGAAGAATAGCCAGGTAGAAGATAACCAGTGGAAGCTGGAACGCAACGCCAAAGCCAATCTCAAACATCATAATAATGTTGAGATAATCGCTTGCTTCGTTAATGGTTCCTGCAAACTCCTGCGACTGGCCAATCATCCAACCAATTGCGGTGTTCAAAATAATAAAGTAGCAGAACAGCATACCCAAGAAGAACAAGGTAATCATGGCTGCCACGGTAGGAACAACCCACTTGCGCTCTTTAGCGTTAAGCGCAGGCAAGAAGAAAGCCATAATCTCCCAGATGATAATAGGTGTGCAGATAATCACCGAGAAGAAAAAGGCCACCTTAAACCTGATACTAAAGCCGCCAAGGACCGAGATAACCGTAAGCTTACCATCGGTCAAAAACTCCCTGATAGGGTCAATCAAGATCTCAATTAGTGCAGGTGTTGCAAAATAAATAATGATCGCGGTAACAAAAAGCGATACCACCACAATGGTCACGCGGCGACGGAGTTCTCCCAAGTGATCAAAAAGTG
>JAGZNE010000013.1:0-25154 GCA_018363825.1 Atopobium sp.
CTCTTGGTGCAGATATTGTCAAAGTATTCCCCGCAAATGAGGTTAGATATGGATACGCCAAAAAGGTATGCGAGCCTTTAGGAAACTTACCGCTTATGGCGGTTGGTGGCGTTACAACAGATAATCTTGCTGATGTATTTGCAGGTGGATATGCTTATGTAGGAACTGCTAACGGCATCTTCAACAAAAACGATATCTTAGCTGAAGACAAGACTGCCTTAAAAGAATCAGTACGTAAGCTTGCAGAAGAGTTGGAGCGTCTAGGACGTTAGTCTTCTTTTGCTAGCTCAATCAGCTGTTTAAGTTCTGTAAATGATTTGCGCTCAATACGTACATCACCAATGCCATAGATAAGCGCCATATCAATTGAATCTGCGTGGCTTTTCTTGTCATGAAGTGCTGCGCTGTAAAGTTCTTCCACAGTAAATGTAGTGCTGGTAGGAAGGTTATAAGCTTGTGTGAGCGTGGCGATGTTCTTAGCGTCTTCAACAGAACAAAGACCAAGCTTGGAACAGGCTTTTGCCAACATGGAAGTTCCAACAGCCACACAGGAGCCGTGTCCAAGTTCAAAGTTGCTGAGCGTCTCAATAGCATGGCCAAGTGTATGGCCCAGATTGAGCAATTTTCTAGACCCTGCTTCTTTGAAGTCTGCTTCAACGATTGATTTTTTTATTTCGATACACGCTTGAATGAGCTCTTGCCTATGCGGCACGTCGATGACCTGCATGGGGTTTCTCGCCAGAGAGATTTTATTGAAGAGCTCATGTCCAGAAAGAACGCCATATTTAATAAGCTCTCCGCAGCTATCTTGCAAGAGGGGAGTCGGAATAGAGTTTAGCAGCTCAAGGTCAACAATAACGGCCTTGGGGTTATAGAAGGCTCCAACCAGATTTTTTCCAAACGGCAGGTCAATGGCCGTCTTTCCGCCAATCGAGGAATCAATCATTGCCAAAAGCGAGGTGGGAACGTGGATGAGCGCGCAGCCGCGCATGTAGGTAGCTGCAGCAAATCCCGCAAGATCGCCAATGACGCCTCCGCCAAAAGCCACAATAATGTCTTCTCGCGTAAAACGATTTTCTGCCAGGACGCTTACCAGCTTTTGATACGACTCAAACGATTTTGCGTGCTCACCAGCGGGAACTGTGGCAGTTGTGACAGAAAAGCCAGCTGACTCTAACAAGGCGAGAAGTTCTGCGCCAAAGAGCTTGTTCAAATCTGGATGAGTGACTACAAGAATCTTTGACCCTGAGGTGCAGGAATGAATGAGCTTACCAGCCTGCGTAAGCAGGTGATGCCCTACATGGATTTGATATGAGTCGGATGTTAGGTCAACAGAAATAGTATTCATGAGCTCCTCATTTGCTGGTTGAATTCATTTTAGCATGGGAAAATACCAGAAGAAAATTACGCAAACCGTTACAAAAGGCAGTAAGTAGGCTGGGGTATACTTATGCACCATGACTCCGTAGCTCAGTGGATTAGAGCGTTTGCCTCCGGAGCAAAAGGTCGTGGGTTCGAAACCCACCGGGGTCACCACGTGCAAAAAACCGGCCATCACTGACTGGAGATTGTTTATATGTCATTGCAGGGTACTGAAGGCAAGAGTAGTAAACGTTTTGAAGAAACATATGAAGGCTTGACGTCAAAAGAAGTTGCAGAGAGAGTTTCTGCAGGTAAAGTTAATACTAATACAGACGTCAAAACCAAATCTATCGCTCAGATTATTGCAGAGCACAGCTTTACGCTCTTTAACATAGTTAATGTTTTGATGGCGCTGCTCGTTGTTGTAACAGGACAGTACAGAAATGCGCTTTTCATGACCGTAGTTCTTGCAAACCTGGTCATTGGTATTGTGCAAGAGATTCGCGCAAAACGCATGATTGACCGTCTGTCTCTTATGACAGCTCAGAGTGTTTGTGTAATTCGAGACGGAAAAGATACCTTTATCAAACCAGACGAGCTTGTCATCGATGATCTTGTGCGCTTAAAGACGGGCGATCAAATTCCTGCTGACAGTATTCTTGTATCAGAGCACGTAAGCGTTGACGAAAGCCTTCTAACTGGTGAGGCAGAGCCTGTGCAAAAGACCACGGGAGATGAGCTTCTCTCTGGTAGTTTTGTCGAGAGGGGCAGTCTTGTTGGTAGGGTATGCCGTGTAGGTCAGGAAGGCTATGCTGCGCGTATTAACGCAGAAGCTAAGTTTGTAAAAGAGATCAACTCAGAGATTCTTATCACCATTAAGTCGATTATTCGCGCAGGTTCCATTGCATTGATTCCGCTAGGTATTGGTCTTTTTGTTCGTACCTATTTCATTGGTAACGCCGATTTAAATGAAGCGCTTCTTTCGATGATTGCCGCCGTTATTGGCATGATTCCTCAAGGACTTGTTCTTCTCACCAGCTCTGTGCTTGCTATTGCAACTATTAGGCTTGGCCAGAAGAATGTTTTGGTTCAGCAGCAATACTGCATTGAAACGCTGGCACGCGTAGATACTCTTTGTTTGGACAAGACAGGTACTATCACCACGGGAAACATGGAAGTTGCTCGCGTTCTGGATGCTTCGTTTACGCCAATTACTGAGGCTGCGGGCGCTCTGCAAGCGGCTGTAAACGTTGTCGGCGCAAATAAAGATGATGCCAACGACACGGCTACAGCAATTCTTGCGTATGCATCCAAGCAGGGGATTCAAAGCAAACGTCCTTCTCGCGTTGTGGCGTTTTCTTCAAAGAGAAAGTACTCTGGCTGCGTCACTGAGGACGGACAGGCATTTGTTATCGGTGCTGCTCAGTTTGTGCTTGGGCCTGAGGCAGCAGACGTTATCGCATCATCCGATGCATTTGCGTCCATTGAACGCGTGCTGGTTGCCTGTACCGTTGATGGATTTGACCAGAATGATACTTTCCAGGGAACTCCTCAGCTCCTAGGTTACGTAGTGCTTAGGGATCAGATTAGAGAGACCGCCCCACAAACCATTGCGTTCTTCCTTGAACAAGGCGTTGACCTGCGCGTTATTTCGGGCGATGACCCTCGTACTGTCTCCGCTATTGCTGAGCGAGCGGGAGTCCCTTATGCCGACGGCTGGGTAGATGCAACCACACTACACACAGAGGCAGATATTGCTGCAGCTGTCGAGAAGTACCACGTATTTGGTCGCGTTACGCCAGAACAGAAGCGTGAGCTTGTAATTGCACTCCAGAATCTTGGCCACACCGTTGCCATGACCGGCGACGGTGTCAACGACATCTTGGCACTGAGGCAGTCGGACTGTTCTATTTCTGTTGCTTCTGGTTCTGCTGCAGCTAGAAACGTTGCAGAGATTGTTCTGGCAGACAACGACTTTGCCCATATGCCAGAAGTTGTTGCTGAGGGAAGGCGCTCTATTAACAACCTTCAGCGATCTGCTGCGCTCATTCTTGTAAAGACGGTTTATACTGCGGCTTTAGCGCTCTATTGCATTATTGCGCCACCATACCCCTTTATTCCTGTTCAGATGTCGCTGCTTTCATTTGCTACCGTTGGCCTGCCATCGTTTGTGTTGGCGCTTGAGCCAAATCACGACCGCGTAAAAGGCAACTTCCTGGTCAACATTTTGCGTAAGTCACTACCTGCTTCTATTGCGGTAACTATCACGCTTGCGCTTCTTATGACTGCAGGCCATCTGTTTAAGTTGAACCTGTCTCAGGTGTCTACGATGGCGCTTATCACCACCGCAACAGTTGGTTTTGCGCTGCTTAGAAGGATTTCTTTGCCGCTCACCAAGCTCCGCGTTGCGCTTCTCTTTGTATGCATTGCCATTGTGGTTGGCGGATGTACGGTGGCACAGGACTTCTTCCGTATCGCGCCTCTCACTCCACGCATCTTGCCGTACTTGGCAATTTGTCTGGTGATTTCCGTTATCATCTTCAACAGAATTTCCGAGCGTTACATTCACAACTATGCAAAGGATCGATTCTTTGACCTGGTTGTGAGATTAATGGGAGGAAAGTCAACTTATAGCTCTTCTGCTGATATAAACGATTAAACTGAAGCACAAGCAAAGAGTTGTGGAGGATGTATGCGTTGTCCAAACTGTGGATCTGAGGTCGATGAAGGGGCTTTAACCTGCCCTCATTGTCAGATTGATCTAAGTTTGACCCAAAGGATTCCTGTTACTCAAGCTCATTGGTGCCCTCATTGTGGCGCCCTGGTGGCTGCCGGCGCAGAAAGCTGTCCCAAGTGCGGCCTTCCTCTGCCACAGGCAGTTCCTGCTGCCCGTCCAGCTCGAGCCATCAGGCCCACACGTAACATCAAGCTTCCAGAGATTGATGCCGCTTCAGCACCTGGCGAGAAGACCGATCCGCTCGTAGACGCAGAGTATGATGCATCCTCTTCTGTCGCAGCAGATTCCACTGTTTTGCAAGATATGCCAGCCGACAACGTTGACCCAGACACTACCAGCGCGTTTGCCTCGGTAAGTCGCAGGCCAGCTCCTCGCTTTGAGTCTGCAATCCCTTCCGAGCCTTCAAAAGAAAACCTCCCTGAAGCTGAAGGAATCCCGCGTACGCGCGTTATTCTGCTCTCAGCACTTCTTGTTACCTCACTGGTAGTGGCTGCAATCTTTGTCATCACGCACCCGTGGGACCCTCAGGCAACCGACAATCGCGCAAAGGTTGAAGCGCCGGTCTCATCTACTCCTACCACCACTCCTGTTACGCACCTCACAGGTCAAGACACTAGTGCAACTCAGCAAAATACAAGTTCGGATGCTGTTTTTGACGCACTTGATAGTGATTATCAGAAGCTTGGAGACCTCTCAAAGCGCCTTGATGATAACGAGAAGACCTTTGATCAGCTTGCCATTACTGGCTCTGATCGGGAGCGCGCTGATGCTCAACAGGAAGCAGAGCAGATTTCGCTGGATATTAGTAATGTTATTTCTGACCTTTCTAGTCTTGACGACTCCAACGGAAACTATCGTCAGACTATTGAAAATCTCACTAAGCTGGGTAACTGGCTTCGTAATCGCTCCGATGCTTTGAGTGAGGGATGGAAGCGCTCGGTTGCTTCTAACAATCCTTCTCAGGACAAAGACAACATCTTGGCGCCAGTTGATAACATCAGAGACTCCAGCGGCTCCAGCTCATACCAGAAACTTTTTGATGAAAATTACGTGAATTGGAAGCCACAAAAGCAGTAAATCTCTACCGTTCAGCTGCTTTAATTTCAAAAATCTCATCATACTGGTAAAATAATTAGGTTAGAAAAGAAGTTCTTTATTACTAAGGGTTTCTCGTGTTTTTTCTTCTCTTAGATGTAAAGAAGCTTGGAGGAATTATGTTTGGACTTGATCCGTTGTATACACCAGAGCGCCAGGTTACTGGTACGGAGGTTGCCGTCTTTGATACCAACAAGGGAATCATTAAGGTTCAGCTTGACGGTAAGGGCGCACCTATTCATGTGGCAAACTTCTGCGAGCTTGCAGAGTCTGGCTTCTATGACGATACCAAGTTCCACCGTCTTGTTCCTGGCTTTGTTCTTCAGGGCGGAGACCCTAATACTCGTGAGATGAGTGTTGAGGATGTTGTGTTTGGCAACCCTGGTCCTGACGGAATTCCTGGTACCGGTGGTCCTGGTTATCGCATCAAAGAGGAGTTCACCACAAATCCCAACAACTCCCACGTTGACGGTGCCCTTGCTATGGCTCGTTCTCAAGATCCAAACTCCGCAGGTTCTCAGTTCTATTTCTGTCTTGGTCCACAGCATGGCTTGGATTCTGGATACACCGTATTTGGCACAACTATCGAGGGAATGGATGTCATTTCCCAGTTAAAGGTTGGCGATATCGTCAATTCCATTAGAATTGAAAACGCTTAAAGCCAAGTCGCACAGACTCTTGGAGGATATTGTGAATCAACAGGCATTTGAGTTAGGTAAATCTGCATATGATCAGGGCGACTGGTTTGTAGCTATCAGTCAGTTTGATGTGGCTAAAGAGCCAGGCGAGGTAAACGGTCAGATTGACCACCTTCTTGGAAACGCTTATATGAAGCTTGGACAGTTTGATCCTGCCGCTTCTGCTTATAAGTCAGCGCTTGCTGATACGTCATACGGCAAGGTTGGCGCACTCTCCACAAACCAGGGTCGCGCTCTTTTGGCTGCTGGTAGGGTACAGGAGGCAATTACTGCCCTTACTAACGCTGTCCAGGACGCCTCTTACGCAACTCCTTATAAGGCACAGCTTGCTCTTGGTTCTGCATACGAGAAGATCGGTGATATTCGCAACGCCGGCATTGCTTACAGAAACGCTGCAGTTGACGAGAAGAACCCTAATCCTTCATCAGCACTTTGCAGCCTTGGCGCATGCTTTATGGGTCTGAACAGACCTGTTGATGCTGTTGAGGCATATCGTACTGCTCTTGATTTTGCTAATCCTCTGGATAATTCCAATAAGATTTATGCAGATCTTGGTCTTGCATACGTTGCAGCAAATCGCATGTCTGAGGCAGTTGATGCTTTCACTCACGCTACTGCTGATGGCAGCTTTGTTCTGTCTAATCAGCAGCAGTCTGCTTTTGATGCAGCTCGCAAGGCAATTACTGCAATGGCTTCTGGCAAGCCATCTGAGACTGATGCCTTCCTTCAGGCAGCTGGCTATGGTGCCTACGATCCACTGGATCCTACAGGTATGTCCGGCGAGCTCATCCCTTCTGCAGAAGATACTGGATTCTTCCAGATTACTGAGCAGGAGATTATTGAGCAGGATAAGAAGGACAAGAAGATTAGGCGTAAGCATCGCCATACCGGCCTTAAGGTCTTCATCACTATTCTTATTTTGCTTATCTTAGCTGTTGGTGGCGCTGGTTATGCTTACTATCGTGGCTATGGATGGCCAACCCAACAGTCTGTTGTTCAGGATATTTTCAACGCTAAGGCACAGGGCACCGATATTGGTCGCTATGTCTCTAGCTCTGTCTCTAGCACAACGCTTCAGCAGATTTCCAACAGCCTGCCAACAAGTTCTGCTGTTACCATCAACGGTGTTGACCAGAGCATGACTCACTCAACAGTTAATGCTTCTGTCAGTCTTTCTAATGGCGGCAACGTTGACTACACCATTGAGCTTGTCCGTGATGGTATTGGCTGGAAGGTTGCAAGCGTTACCACTTCATACGTAAGCCAGAATAACCAGAACTCCGGCACAACTTCTGGTACTAACGGCTCTACCTCGGGAACTACCTCGGGAACTACCTCGGGAACTACCTCTGGAACTAATGGATCTAACTCCTCAAATTCCTCTAATAGTTCCTCCAGCTCTTCAAAGTCTGGTAACTAGTACTAAACTGTTTTAACCGTTCTTTCTGCAGGATAATTACGCACACGCGTAGCACGTTTGATTGGATATCATGTCTATCTTCGATTCGCTCTTCGGAGAATATGGCGGAGACCTAGCCATCGATCTGGGAACTGCAAACACCCTTGTTGCAGTTCGTGGTCAGGGTATTGTCATCAATGAGCCATCGGTTGTTGCAATCGATAAAAGCGAGAGCCGCGTTCTGGCTGTTGGCGCTGATGCAAAGCGCATGATTGGCCGTACCCCTGGCTCCATCATTGCTGAGCGCCCTCTTAAAGACGGCGTCATTGCAGACTTTGATGTTACTGAGGTTATGCTTCGTTACTTCATCGAGAAGGCCCGTGAGCGCAAATATCCTTGGTCACCACGTCCACGCGTAGTTGTTTGCGTTCCTTCTGGTGTTACATCTGTCGAGAAACGCGCTGTTTTTGAAGCAACTATTCAGGCAGGTGCTCGCCAGGCATTCTTGATTGAAGAGCCTATGGCTGCAGCTATTGGTGCAGACCTTCCAATTGAGGATCCTACGGGTTCTATGGTTGTAGACATTGGTGGCGGTACTACCGAGGTTGCCGTTATCTCCATGGGCGGTATTGTTGTCTCGCAGTCCATTAGAACTGCAGGTGACGAGTTTGATCAAACTATTCTTGAGCATGTTCGTGATGCTTACAACCTCTCTATTGGTGAGCGTACCGCAGAAGACATCAAGATTAAGGTTGGCTCAGCAGCTCCTCTTGCAGAAGAGCTTGACGTTGAGGTAAACGGTCGTGACGTCATGAGTGGTCTTCCAAAGACTGTTCGTATTGAGTCAGAAGAGATTCGTCGTGCCCTTGATCGTCCTCTTGATGAGGTCACCAAGGCTGTCAAAGATGCGCTTGATGTGACTCCACCAGATCTTGCCTCCGATCTTATGTACTACGGTATTTTGCTTACCGGTGGCGGCGGAATGCTTCGCGGTCTTGATCAAAGGCTTCGTGAAGAGACTGGCGTTCCCGTTAACGTAAGCCCAACTGCGTTAGAAAATGTTGTTACCGGTTGTGCAAAGGTTCTTGAGGCTAACGCATTGTCCGGTGGATTTGTTCAGAGTGCAGGCCAATAAATATGCCATTGTCTCATCAGATCCAGGGTGCTTCAACAGGCCTTGGATCTAACAATAATAAGCATACGGGCGGCCGTAGTTTTATTATTCTTTCGCTGCTTTCAATTGTGTTATTGACGGTCAGCGCTCGTATGGGTACAGAAGGACCGCTCGAGATGGTTCGAGGTGGGTTCTCTACTATTACCATGCCTTTTAGAATGGCGGGTTCAGCTATAGCCATGCCTTTCCAGGGCATTGGTAACATTTTTAGTAACTTAACAGCAGATCAGCAAACGCTTTCTGACCTCAAGGCAGAAAATGAGCAGTTGCGTTCAAGAAATGCAGAACTAGAAGAGACAAATCAGTCCACGCAGCGTCTGCAGGGTCTTCTCGATCTCAAAAATACCTATAACCTGCAGTCCACAGGCGCTCGCGTTATCTCTGGTTCTACTGACTCGTTCAATAACACCATCGTGATTGACAAGGGAACTTCGTCCGGACTGGCTGTTGGCATGCCTGTTGTTGATAGCGGTGGCGTTATCGGCCAGATTATTGAGTGTAGTCCTACAACTTCTACCGTTCGTCTTATCACTGACGAGAAGAGCGGTGTGGCTGCTATGGTTCAAAGTAGTAGAGCTCAAGGCATGCTTATGGGTTCTGCGTCAAGACAGATTACTCTTAACCTCATCAACACCAACCAGAAGGTTGCCGTAGGCGATACAGTTGTTACCAGCGGTCTTGGTGGCGTATTCCCTAAGGGCCTTCCTCTAGGTAAGGTTACCAGCGTTGAGGCTGCTCCAGGATCGCTTTATTACACCATTGTTGTTGAGCCTTATGGAAATGTCAGTACTAACGAGGAGGTAATGGTTATCACGTCTCTTTCTGAGGAGCAAAAAGCAACCGCAGATGATATTTCAGAGGCAGATAAGCAAAACACTCCAACAGCAACTGATTCTGACAGTAAGGATAAAGACTCCAAAGACGGATCTTCGGGTTCTTCATCAAGCAACTCTTCTGGCAGCGGCTCTGCAAACAACACAACAAATTCCCAGCAGAATGCAACGGTTGCTGCTCCAACGGGTAATACACAACATAACAGCGGAAGAACAGATTAAGGGGGATGTATGCAGGTTTCTGATAGAAATAAAAACACACGCAGCATCACCGTTCTTGCTGTTGTTTGCTTCATTTTGCAGATTATGCTTACACCACAGGTTTCTTTTGGTGGGGGAGTCATCAATTTTGCATTGATTTTCTCGGCAGCTATTGCCCTGAGATATGGTGGCAAAACTGGCGTAATAAGCGGCTTTATTGCAGGTCTAATCTATGATCTGACTTCTGCCAACCCCATTGGTCTCATGGCACTCTTGCTTGTGGTGAGTTCTTATTTCATGGGCCAAGAGGTGAGGGACAGAATTTCTGGCAATTTTGGTACCTCTATGGGTTTTGTGGCACTTCAGACCTTTGGCGTTACCTTTATGTACCAGCTCATCAACTCTTTGATTGGCTCTGGCGGCAACTTCTTTGAGGGACTGCTGTTTAAGTCTTTCCCCACCATGCTGTTCACCATTTTGGCAGCTCTGCCTGTTTTCTATATGCTTTCGCATTCCCAAAGATCTCACTCTTCTTTGGGTGGAACAACGCTCTATCGCGGATCTCACCGAGCTCCACAGCGCCTTAAATAAGGGGATAGTATGAATTTCACCCTTGTTATCCTTGCTTGTTGCGCTGTAGCAGCAATTGGTTTGATCATCGTATACCTGACCTTTGGTAGAAAAGATTCGCCATTTACCTTTGATATTGGTGGTGGCGCGCCTAAGGCTTCTGGCGGCTCTGATGGCTCTGCCGAGAAGACCCTCTCGTCCAGACTTATCGGCTTTGCAATTGCCGTTGGTGGTATGTTTGCCGTGCTTATTGGTCGTCTTTGGACTATGCAGCTCTTATCGTCAGCTGACTATACTGAGCAAGCAGAGCGCAACCGTACGCGTACCGTTACTACCGCAGCTCCTCGTGGCCGTATTCTGGATAGAAATGGCGTGGAGATTGTTACCAACAGGCCAAGTCCTACGGTAGTAGCTCGAGCAGATGTTGCAGAAGACTACATTAAACTGCATATTCTTGCCAATCTTTTGGGCATGCCCATGCTGGCGGTGCGCAGAAAAATAATGGATACTTCCGATGGCGCTCAGGCGCTTCGTACTGTTTCGGTAGATGTATCAAGGCGCGTAGTTGCCTACATTTATGCTCACGGCGCTTTGCTTGACGGTGTTTCAATTGAGGAGCGTACGCAGCGCGCCTATCCAAACGGATCCCTTGCAGCTCATGTAGTTGGCTATACCGGCACCGTCACGCAAGAGCAGCTTGAAAGCAGCAAAACTGCAGATGGCGGCTTTGTGTATGCTCATGGCGATATCGTAGGACAAACGGGCGTGGAGTATCAGTACGAGTCTGCACTTCAAGGCGTACGTGGTGAGCAAACGGTGTATGTTGACGCTGCTGGTAACGTACTTTCGCACTCAACGTCTATTGCGCCGCAGAGTGGCTCAGACGTTGTTCTAACCATTGATGCAAACATTCAAAAAGCAGCAGAAGCATCGCTGGTCAGCGTTATCAATACCGTTAGGTCTCAAGATTATCAAGGCCGAAGCGCAAGTGTCGTGGCACTTGATTGCACTAACGGCGAAGTTATTGCCATGGCAAGCTATCCAACCTATTCTCCTTCAATGTTTGTTGGAGGTATTTCCAGTTCTGACTGGGATACGCTTTCTTCTGAAGAAGCAAACTACCCGTTGATGAACCGTGCTATTGCGGGCCAGTATCCATCTGGCTCTACCATCAAGGCGCTTACTACCTTTGCTGGACTCAAGTACGGCATTTGCGATGGAAATTCCAGCTGGTATTGCACAGGTTTCTGGACTGGATTTGGCGAGCAGTACGGTATGCATTGCTGGCTGCTTTCTGGCCACGGCACGGTTAACCTCATTACCGGTATCACCAACTCTTGCGATATCGTTTTTTACGAGATTGGTAAGGGCTTCTTCTACAACAACGATCATCCCGAGGGCATGCAGGAGACATTCCGTGCCTTTGGACTTGGTGCGCTTTCTGGTATTGACCTTCCTGAAGAGGCATCTGGCCGCGTTCCAGATGCAGAATGGAAGTGGAATTACTTTACGAGCTCTCCTGATGATGCTCGTAAGTGGCAGGGTGGCGACAACTGTAACCTTGCTATTGGCCAGGGTGACCTTTTGGTAACCTGCCTTCAGATGGCAAATGCCTATTGCGGCATTGCAAACAGAGGCCCAATTTACAAACCTCACGTTCTGAAGAGTATTAACGCCAGAAATGGTAACGGCTCTGTTATTGAGTACAAAAACGAAGTCATCCTGACGCCTGAAGAAAAAGATGAGCACCGAGACATTGTTGCTCGTGGCCTTTACGGCGTTGTCTATGAGGAATCCGCTTCTCAGACTGTCCACTGGACCAATCTTGATGTCACGGTTAATGGTAAGACAGGTACCGCTGAGCAGCAGTCCGTCGGAGAGCCCGTTGGTTGGTTTGTTGGCTATGCACCTGCTGATAAGCCTCAGTACGTTGTTGCTGCAAACCTTGATTGCGCACCTTCTGGCGCAGGTTCTGGTATGTATATTGTTCGAGACGTCTTTGGCGCAATTTATAATCAGCCAGACAATGTTGGTAGGTAAGGAGGCGAGAAACCCATGGCACTTGATTCATCTGCAGTTACAAAACAGAGAATGAACTCTCCCTTTAGAAGGCGAGGAGGTATTCCTTCAGGCGGTCTTGCTAAGAAAGAGAGACTTACTGGCAAGAATATTCTGAACAATCTCTATCTTGCGCAGCTTGTTCCCGCGGCTCTTCTCGTCCTCATTGGTATTGTGGTTATTTGGACCGCATCAATGAACATTGCCGAAGCCAGTTTTCCTAGGCACCTTCTGGGCATTGGTTTGGGCCTTGTTTTTGCCACGCTTATGTGGCGCTATGACTATAGAGCACTAGCAAATATGACAAACGTGCTGCTTGTTGGCGTTGTTGTATTGATGATTTTGCCTAAGGTTCCAGGTTTTGGTGTCTCGGTCAAGGGTATGACTGGTTGGGTTAATATCCCGTTTGTTGGTTTTAGATTTCAGCCGTCTGAGCTGGGAAAGATTGTCACAATCTTCCTTATGGCTTCGGTGTGTGCTCAGTATAACGGTAAGGTAGAAACGCTCAGAGACTATGTAAAGCTTTGTGGAACATTGATGGTTCCATTCGGCTCCATTATGCTTTTGCCTGACCTGGGAACTGGCCTGATTATTTTGGTTATCGGAGCCACCATCATCATTTGCTCTGGTGCAAAACGTTCTTGGATTCTTGTGACCGTTCTTTTGCTCATTGCTGTTGTTGCTCTTGTTGTTGTGACTTCTATGATTCCTGGTATTCCTCACATTCTTAAGGAGTACCAGATGAAGCGTCTTACCGTCTTCTTGGATCCTTCCGTTGATCCGTCGGGAGACGGCTATAACCTCCAACAGGCAAAGATTGCCGTAGGTTCTGGTGGCTTTATTGGAAAAGGACCAGGTAACGCTACGCAGGCAAGTGGACGATTCTTACCAGAGGCACACACAGACTTTGTTTTTGCACTCTTCTCGGAAGAGTTTGGCTTCCTTGGTGCATTCGTTATGCTTTCACTTTTTGCATGGATGATTTTTGCAACCATTCTGTTTGCCATGAAGACCGAAAATACCTTCTCTAAGCTGGTACTTGTTGGTTGTGCAGCCATGTGGTCGTTCCAGGTTTTACAGAATGTTGGCATGTGTATTGGTATCATGCCTATTACCGGTATTCCATTGCCTTTTATCAGCTTTGGATCAACATCGATGATTGCTCAGCTCATTTCTGTAGGAATCGTCCAGTCTGTTTACAGACATAGAACAAAGGCGGCTTAAGCCATGGCAAAAAGAAACAGCTTGGGCAAACTTGCTACCTCTGTATTACAAGAATTCCGCGGGTCGCTTTCATCTCTAGAGCCAACTTATACACATATCTACGTTGATTCCCTTGCTTCTGAAGAGGTAATCCTGGCTGTACATTCGTATTTTATGCCAGAGAGAACAGATGCAACGGTGCGCGTCTCTAAACTTTCCGACGGTGTTTCGTTTGTTTCTGGAGGTATTGGTCGCACGGGAAAGAATGCTGCTATTCCTGATATTGCGGTGATTATTCCTACTCCAACATCACAGTACGAGGACGCCCTTACTATGTTGGTAAGTCATTCAATTCCTTGTGCGGTGGTTGTAGAGTCTGCAGTTGAAGCGCAACAAATTGCTGATACGCTCTACAACACGGGGCTTATTAGCATTGTTGCGGGCACCACTGAAGAAGTGCTCTTTGATCGACTCTCTTCATGGATTGCAACTGCAACAGAAAAATCAGTCTCTTTTGCAGCAGCGTATCCTCTTTGTAGAACTCAAGTGGTCAAACAGATAACAGCTGCTTGCGCTAAAGAAAATGCAGCTATTGGAGCTGTGGCGATTGTTCCTGGCTCTGATATGCCGCTGATGACAGCGCGCCAGATTAGGCTGGCACTTGATATTACCGCCGCCTATAACATCAATATGAGTGTTGAAACCATCGCCGAACTTCTCGGCGTTGTGGGCGCGGGCTTTGGATACCGTACGGTTGCACGCACGGTTGCAGGCACAGTTCCAGGGTTTGGCTGGGCGCTTAAGGCTGGCATGGGATACGCAGGTACTCACACTACTGCTCGCGTCATTCATGCGTACGCTCGCAAAATTGCCGAGAAACGAGACGAGGTAGCAGCTAATTCTTCTACCAAAACCGGCGCTTCGAGTGCTTCTACAGATGCAAACGCAACAGCAGATACAAATTCACA
Source organism: Atopobium sp. (assembly GCA_018363825.1). Classification (GTDB taxonomy): domain Bacteria; phylum Actinomycetota; class Coriobacteriia; order Coriobacteriales; family Atopobiaceae; genus Lancefieldella. The sequence goes on from JAGZNE010000013.1 coordinate 14,299, forward strand.
ATCAAATACCGTAGAGATAGCAACCACACAGTCCCTCGCCAAAAGATAGAAAGTAGACTATCGTGCGTGTTAAACGAGAAAATCTCTTCCATCTCATTGAGCCCATGCTTCCGCATGTCGAGAAACCCTCAAGATACTTAAATCACGAGTGGGGAGCCGTAGAGGAGCAAGAAGGCCCTTTTCACGTTTGCATGGTCTATGCTGATGTGTACGAGGTTGGTCAGCCTAATCTTGGTATTGCCATTTTGTACAACGCTCTCAATAAGGCACCTCATATTTCTTGTGAGCGAGCCTATCTGCCATGGACTGATATGGCAGCTTTGATGCGCAAACGTAATGTTCCTTTGCTTTCGTTGGAGGGTGCTGCGCCTTTAGCATCTTTTGACGTGGTGGGCTTCACCCTTGCGCATGAAATGATCGCAACCAATATTATAGAAACGCTTGATTTAGCAGGCATTCCATTGCTCGCTGAAGAACGTGATGAAGAGGACCCACTTATTTTTGGTGGCGGTCCTTCTGTTTGGAACTCAGAGCCAGTGGCCCCGCTCTTTGATGCAATTCTTTTAGGTGATGGCGAAGAAGCGCTGGTAGAGATGTGCGAGTGCGTGAGAACTTCCAAGCTTGACGGAGTTTCTCGCCAAGAGATTTTGCAGAGGTTGTCTGAGATTCAAGGTGTCTACGTGCCGTCGCTTTATCAGATTGTGCACGACAATACTTCAACACGCTGGGGCTATGCGGTTCCTAAAGAGGGAAGTAGTGCACCAAGCGTGGTGTATAAACGTTGCCTGCCAGACCTTTCGGTAACAGACCCTGTTGCGCAGCGCATTGTTCCGTATACCGAAATTGTTCAGGACAGGCTGGCTCTAGAGATTCAACGAGGCTGTGCTCGCGGCTGTAGGTTCTGTCAGGCTGGTATGACGTATCGTCCTGTTCGCGAGCGCCCTGCTCAGCAGATTGTCCAAGCAGGCGAGGAAGGCCTTTTGAAGAGCGGCTACGATGAGGTCTCGCTCACGTCGCTCTCTACAACGGATCACTCTCAGTGCGGCTATATTCTGCGCCGTATGAACTCTGATTTGCGTGAACGCGGCGTGCGAATCTCCATTCCTTCCCAGCGTATGGACGCGTTTGGCGCGGAGATGGCAGACGCTGTTTCTACCTCAAGGCGCGGCGGACTGACGTTTGCACCAGAAGCAGGCTCCCAGCGCATGCGTGACGTCATCAACAAAAATGTTACCGAGGATGATCTTGAATCGGCAGCTAGAAATGCGTTTGAAAATGGTTGGCGCCGCATGAAGCTCTACTTTATGATGGGCCTTCCAACAGAAACCGATGAAGACATTCAAGCCATTCCCGCAGTTGCAAAGCGTATTTTAGATATCGGTCGAGAAATTGGCGGCAAGGGCGTTACGGTTTCTGCTTCTGTTGCCGTATTTGTGCCCAAGTCCTACACGCCATTCCAGTGGGTTGGCCAGATTTCTCGTGAGGAAGCCCAGCGTAGACAGCAGTTGCTCTTGTCGTCAAATCACGATAGGGGACTCAAGATTGCCTATCATGATTCTGGAACGTCCCTGGTAGAAGGTGCGCTTTCAAAGATGGGTCGCGACGGTTTTGATTTGATTTACCGGGCTTGGAAAAATGGTTGTAAGTTTGATGCATGGACCAGCGAGTTTAATCTTGATGCTTGGAATGCGGCAGCAGAAAGTCTGGGTTTCTCGCTCTCTGAAATTGCAACAGAAACCTTTGATATCCAGGCAAAACTTCCTTGGGACCATACGTCTCCTGGCGTTTCCAAGGGCTATCTACAGCGAGAATATCGCAAAGCGATGGACGAGGTCACCACACCTGACTGTACGTTTACCTCTTGTACAGGATGTGCAGTCTGCCAGACCTTGAAGGTCGACAACGTCTTGATGGGGGTGCGCTCATGACGGATGTGCAGGTAGAGAGCATGACCCCTGAGACAGTTGAGCCAGTGAAGAAAGATTGGCGTGCCGGTAAGCCTCAGATTCAGCCGGAGATTATGACGGAGCGCGGAGCAGAGATTTTTAGGCTTCGCGTGGCTTACAAGAAAGATGACCGCCTTGCGTTTTTAGGACACCTTGAGCTTATTGGTACCATTGAGCGCTGTGTTCGCAGAGCTCAGCTGCCATTTAGGGTAGGTAATGGCTTTGCAAAGCGCATGGGCGTTCAGTTCTCTCAGGCGCTTCCCGTTGGCGCTTCGTCTGAGGCGGAGTACTTTGACTTGAAGCTCACAGAATACGTGGATCCGGATGAAGCGTTAGAGAGGCTGTTGTCGGCTACGCCTCCCGCGCTTGCTCCGTTTGCTGCCAGCTACGTTGATCGGTCACTGCCAGCGCTTGAAGCATGGTTGAATGCCGCTCATTGGAGATGTGACATTTTGGGAGAAGGTCTTAGGTCAGACGCGTTGCGTTGGGGGTTTGAGGATCTTCTCGCCAAAAAAGAGCTGACATACATGCGCGGAGACAAGCAAAAAGCGGTCAACTTAGAGATAACGTTTGCGGGCTACAAGATTTCTGACAGCTCATCTGAAACGTGTATTTCATTTGAGCTTGATACGCTGCAAGATCCACGAGCAGCGCTCAGACCAGCGGTTTTGATCTATGAAGCACAAAGAATTGCAGCTGAGGCAGGACTCGATGGACTGCAAGGCATTGACTCTTTGAAGGCTTGTCGCACCTCACAGGCACACGTTTCAGAAAATGGACTCCTTGTGAAGCCTCTATAACATGTAGTTTTGTCTTGGAATTTTCTGAAATATGCAGTAGACTATTTCGAGTTGTGTTTCTCGCCGAGGGACATGGGACACCGACAGTTTCCCGCGGATGCCACAGGTCACGGCGGCGAAGATCTTTGCTCGGATCTTCAGAAATGCAAAGATAGTATTAATCGTTGCAAGAATCAGCAATGAAGGGTTACACACATGTACGCAATCGTAGCAACTGGTGGCAAGCAGTATAAGGTTGCCAAGGGCGACGTAATCAGCGTCGAGAAGCTTGATGCGCAGCCTGGCGATAAGGTAAAGCTTGATGTTCTTATGCTTAACGACGGCAAGAAGGTTGTTGCTGACGCTGCCACTCTTTCCTCTAAGAAGGTTACCTGTGAGGTTCTTGAGCAGTACAAGGACAAGAAGGTCCTCGTCTTCAAGTTCCACAAGCGTAAGCGCTATCACCGCGCCAACGGTCACCGTCAGAACCTTACTAAGCTGAAGGTTACCGCGCTCCCTACCGCTCGTAAGGCTGCTGCTAAGGCATCCGACGAGTCTGCAGAGTAATTAGTCACTTCTGATATTGAGATAGGCAGGTAGCATTTATGGCACACAAGAAAGGTCTCGGCTCTTCCCGCAATGGTCGCGACTCACAAGCACAGCGCCTTGGCGTTAAGATTTACGGTGGTCAGGCAATCAAGGCTGGCCAGATTATCATCCGTCAGCGTGGTACTCACATCACTCCTGGCGTAAACGTTGGTCGCGGCAAGGATGACACTCTCTTTGCACTTTGCGATGGCGTTGTTGAGTTCAAGAAGGGTGCTAAGCACGTCGTTAACGTCGTTGCTGCTGAGGCATAAGTTTTCTTGAACATTTGCAGTTCATTCAAGGGGTCCTTCGGGACCCCTTTTTGTTTCTCGCGGCATCTTACGCGTACCGTTAACAGTTTCTAATTTGTTTCTTAATGTATTTCTTGACACAATCTGGCAAAGTAATGGTATTCTTCTTACATTGCAATTTACGCTCTTGGGAGGAGGACATATCATGCGCGCTACAGGCACTCAGCAGTGGTGGTGGAACAACTTGTCTTTCTCCGGTCAGCGATGAGTTGCTTCTGCATACGCATTTAGAGGCTCTCGGGTGACCGAGAGCTTTTTTTGTGCGTACGTTTCTTGCTAAATCCGGATGGCGAGAAACCCGTGTTGTTAAAAATTTGTTTGTACGTTTTAGTTTTGCGTTAAAGGAGTTTGTATGTCTACAGAAAATCTCAATCAGGTTAACACCGCAGGCACAGAGACAGGATCTGCAGAGCAGGCACCACGTGTTGTTGCTGTTTCAAAAAATGCAGGTGTATTGGACGTTACTTCTCTAGTTCTTGTTGCCGTCCTTATTGCTGCTGGTTTTATTCTTAACCTGACTGTTGGAAAGGCAATTAGTGCTATTGGAATTGGTCCAGAGTTTATTATTGCGTCGTTCTGCCTGGCTATTCTTCTTTTGAAACCAACTGCTGTTCAGAGTCTGGTTATTGGCCTTATCGCAGCTACCGTTATTCAGCTGACTACCTCTGTCCCTGGTGCTGATTTTGTTGCAGAAGGCGTTGCTTCGCTTGTTATGTTTGCTTTTACTAAGTCTGCTCTTGCAGACAAGCCTGTAATGCCTGCAATTGGCTCTTTTGTAACCACGCTTATTTCTGGCCTCATCTTTGCTGCCATTGCTATTCCAGCCAAAGGTGCAACTATTGAGCTTTTCTACGTAATGCTTCCTGTCATCGTGGGAACTGCATTCTTTAATGCTATTGTTGTTCAAGTTCTTGCGGCTCCTCTTAAGAAGGTTTTGGGCCGATAAGTTCTTAGATACGCACATATTTCCTGGAGAACACTGTGTCAATTATTGAAGTTCAATCTGTGTCATACAGCTATCCTGATAGCCCAGCACGCGCTCTTAATGAGCTCTCGCTGAGCGTTCAGGAGGGTGATTTTGTAGGTATTGTTGGCCCATCCGGTGCAGGTAAGTCTACGCTTGCTCTTGCGCTCTCTGGTGCCATTCCTCATCACTTTAGAGGTAATTTCTTTGGCAAGATTCTTGTCTCTGGGATGGATACCTGCACGGTTGCCTTAACTGATATCTCTAAAATTGTGGGATCCATTACCCAAGATATCAATGCACAGATGGTTGCTTCAATTGTTGAGGACGAGCTTCTCTTTGGTCTTGAGAACTTTGCCGTTCCTCACGCAGAAATTCCAGAGCGAATTACCTATGCGCTAGAAACAGTTGGTATTGCCAGCCTTCGCTTTAGAGAGATTGCCTCTCTTTCTGGTGGTCAGAAGCAAAAGGTTGCTATTGCAGCTCTTTTGGCACTACAGCCGCAGGTTATGGTACTAGATGAGCCAACAGCAGCCTTAGATCCAACGTCGTCTGAGTTAATCTTCCAGACGCTTTCAGTGCTCAACAAAACCAAAGGTATTACGGTTGTGGTAATCGAGCAAAAAGTGGGTCTTCTCGCCAAGTATTGTTCAAAGATTGCCGTTATGGACAAGGGCTCCATTTGTGCATACGGTAGCGGTGAGGAAGTGTTCTCTCAGGTAGATTTACTGCAAGAGGTTGGCGTTGATGTTCCTCGTTGCGTGCGCGTCTCAAAAGGCGTCTATGAGCTCTCTCATCAGTCTGAGTATGCTCACTTGTTATCTGAGGCGGACAGAGCTGTCTGCGATGAAACTGCGTTGTCAGTTCAGTCAGCTGCCAAGCAGCTTGCGTGCTGTGTAGGCGCTTTACAGCATCGTAGTATTTCTCTTACAGAGAGCGCTGAATCACCAGCTACTGATGCTGTTGAGCTAGCAGGGGAGACGTATCTTCCAAAAATAGATGGTCCTGTGGTTGCTGAGTCGAGTGGACCATTTGACAGGATTGGTGTTCTTCAAGACGCAGAGCAGCCAAGTGTTCAATCTGTTCTTGACGTTATTGACGCCACCTTTAAATATCAGAATAGTACTGATGGCGTTGAGCGCGTCTCTCTCAGTTTGCATCCTGGTGAGCTCGTTGCTCTTGTTGGCCAAAACGGCGCCGGCAAAACAACTCTGACTAAGCTGGTAAATGGCCTCTTGCGCCCTCGATCGGGAGACATTCATATTAAGGGTGCCTCTTGCAAGGATTGGAAGACGTCGCAGATTGCTCAGCATGTCTCTACGCTGTTCCAAAATCCCGATTACCAGATTTGTAAAGAGAGTGTTCTTGAGGAGATCGCGTTTGGTCTTGAGCTTAAGGGTGCGTCTACAGAGGATGCCCGATGCAAGGCGCTAGAAGTTATTGAGCGTATGGGGCTGGATGCAGAGGCGTCTCCGTTTATGCTTTCTCGCGGTCAGCGTCAGATGGTTGCGCTTGCGTCTGTGGTTGCCTGCGAGCCAGATATTCTTGTGCTTGATGAGCCAACATCTGGCCTGGATTACAAAGAGTGTATGCAGGTCATGAATATGGTTACCTCACTGTGCGAGAAGGGCTGTGCAGTTCTTATGGTCTGTCATGACATGGAGGTTGTGCTGGACTTTGCCACAAGAATTGTCGTTATGGCTCATGGTAACGTGTTAGATGATGGGGAAGTTACACAGATCTTCTCGACAGATGAAGTTTTGAAAGAAGCGTATGTCGAAGCCCCTCAGATGATCCAGTTGTCAAAGCTTGCTGGAGCGCATGTGGATTCATCATTTGCTGAGCTTAGCAGTGCTTCAGAGGTGCTTGAGGTATTGCAGCATCAGTTTGAGATTGCTCGTATTGCAGCCACGCTTAATGGTAAGGAGGCTCCTCGTGGGTAGTGTTATTGATTACACCGAAGGAACAAGCTTCCTTCATAAGGCAAATCCTGTGGCCAAGCTTGTGTTTGCGCTTGAGCTCTTTGTGGCCGCCTTTGCCGCCCAAGGAACGATTGAGGTGCTTGCAGTGCTCGCGCTCACTATTTGCGTGGGAGTTGTCTCACAGAATGCTCAGAAGACTTTTAAGCTGGTATTTGGCTTTGCTGTCTTAGGTCTTATTTTGTGTGTTGTACAGACGCTTGTTGCCCCTGCTGGTCAAACGCTCTTTTTATTCATCACGGTAGGCGGTTTGGAGCGCGGCTTTAACGTTGCCCTAAAAACAATTGCGCTTGCACTGCCGCTGCTTTCTATACTCTCGCTTATGCGCGTAGAAGACCTCATGAATGCGCTGGTAGAAGTTGCGCATGTTCCTTATCCTTATGCGTTTACCATTGCAACGGTTTTGCGCTTTGTGCCTGTCTTTGCTTCAGAGATGAACCATATTATGGAGGCTCAGATGGCTCGTGGCGTTGAGTTTGATACCAAAAATCCAATTAAGAAGCTCCAGCTCACCATGCCTTTGATTGTTCCTTTGCTGGTAAGTTCCGTTAAAAAAGCTGATGCTTCGGCACTTGCTGCTGAGCAGCGAGGATTCTATTTAAGGAACGCTTCATCTGCATTTAAACGCTATCCTTTGGCTCCATCAGACTTTGCTTTGATGATTTTTGGTGTTGCTATAATTGTTGTTGTCCTCGTGTTCTCATAAGAACTTCTCGCGTTTTCACTGTGCTTCGCTGGTAAATGCCGTAACATTAAGGTATTAGAAGGAGGACACGTGGAAACTTTCACTGATCTTTGTCATATCAACGTTAAAGGTGGAGACGGCGGCGCAGGCTGCATGTCTTTTCGCCGAGAAGCATATGTTCCAAAAGGCGGTCCTGACGGTGGCGATGGCGGTCACGGCGGCAATGTTGTCATTGTTGCAGACGCGCAGCTTTCGTCCCTGATTGATTACCGCTACAAGCATCACTTTAAGGCTGAGCGTGGTACCCACGGTAAGGGTGCTCGCCGTCATGGCTCTGACGGACAGGATTTGCTGCTCAAGGTGCCTCTGGGAACCGTTGTGCGCGAGCTTGATCCAGAAACGCAAGAGCCACTCTTCGAGATTGCCGATCTTACTTCTCCAGGTGAGCAGGTAGTTGTTGCTCCTGGTGGCAATGGTGGCCGCGGTAACATTCACTTTGTCACCTCAGTGAGGCGTGCACCAGCATTTGCCGAGAAGGGCGAGCCAGCCCAAGAGCACTGGATTGAGCTTGAGATGAAGCTCATGGCAGACGTGGCCCTGGTTGGTATGCCTTCTGTTGGTAAGAGCTCTCTTATCGCACGCATCAGTGCTGCTCGACCAAAGATTGCTGACTATCCTTTTACTACTCTTGTTCCAAATTTGGGCGTCGTCCGTGCACAAAACGGACAGTCGTTTGTCTGTGCGGACGTCCCTGGTCTTATCGAGGGTGCCTCTGAGGGTAAGGGCCTTGGTCATCAGTTCCTTCGACATATTGAGCGCACAGCGCTTATTGTCCACATGGTTGACGTTACTGGTGGCTATGAAGGTAGAGATCCTGTAGAGGACTACCACGCTATTAATGAGGAGCTTAAGGCTTATGCTTCAAAGCTGGCTGATCGCCCTCAGATTGTGGTAGCAAACAAATGCGATATGCCTGGTACAGAAGATGCCATTGAGGCTCTCAGAAAAGCCGCTGAGGCGGATGGCAGGACTTTCTTTGCTATCTCTACGGTAACTGGTTTAAATCTTGATGATTTTGTCACTACTTGCGCCGCTGAGGTAGCTGAGCTCCGTAAAGAAATTGCCATTACTACACCTACGGTTGACCGCAGTGAGGCCTGGGAGCATCAGCGTCTTCGTCGTGACAACAAGCTTCGCATTGAGCGAGAAGAGCGTCATGCTTGGCGTGTCTCTGGCGGCCAGATTGAGCGCATGGTTATTCAGACCGATTGGGACAATGATGAGGCTGTGGCATATCTACAGCGTCGTCTTGATCGTATGGGGCTTGAAGTACAGCTGGCAAAGGCTGGTGCAGTTGACGGCGATGAGATTCGCATTCTTGAGCTCACCTTTACCTATGAGGATCCAAATGAACCAAATACAGATGGTATAGAGATTCCTGATGAGGACGTCTCAGATCAGCAATTTGAAGATGTTGAGTTTGAAGAGGCTCCATCTGATCCGTCTTATGTAGCTGAGGCTTCTTCAGAAACTGAGTAGAGTATGGCAGCCGACGTCTTAAATAACATGCACCCTGGCCTGCCTCGTTTGGGACAGGATAAAAACCGCACCTATCGTCTGGGAATCATGGGTGGAACCTTTGACCCCATTCATAACGGTCACTTGGTAGCCGCTGAGCAGGCATATGATGATTTGGATCTTGATGTGGTTGTCTTTATGCCTGCTGGTCGCCCTGCGTTCAAACAAAATAAGGGAGTTACCAGGGGAGAAGACCGTTACTCAATGACGCTTCTGGCAACCTCAGATAATCCTCATTTTGTTGCTTCTCGTTTTGAGGTGGATTATGAGGGCATCACCTACACCGCTGATACGCTCAGAAGATTGCGTAAGGTATATCCCTCTAACGTTGAGTTTTTCTTTATTACTGGTGCAGATGCAATTGCTGATATTGTCGCCTGGAAAGATGCACAGACAGTAGCTGAGCTTGCTCACTTTGTTGCTGCAACGCGTCCTGGTTATGAGCTGAGTCGTGCTCAAAAGGTTATTGCAGACTCACCTTATGACTTCAAGGTAACCTATCTTGAGGTTCCCGCACTAGCAATCTCATCAAGCTATCTGCGTAGTAGAGTTCAAAATGGTCAGAGCCTCAGATACCTCACTCCCGATTCTGTAACAGGTTACATTCACAAGCATGGGCTTTATGGCGCTGATACAACACCGCTTAATTAAGTGGTCAAGCCAAAGCGACCTGCTGCTCAAATTGACATACGCCAGTAACAAGGCAGTGTCAAACAGGTAGAGATTAGGCTTGACTCAATATTTTGTAGGACATAATGGAAAGAACACTTATATCAAAAGATATTGTCTACTCCGCAGAACAACAGGCGCTTATTGATCAGCTTGAGTCTGATTTGAAGAGTCATATGTATCACAAGAACTCTAAGCGTTTTGCGCATTCTATCTCTGTGGGACATTGTGCAGAAACGCTTGCGCGGGCTTATGGTGCAGATATGTTGAGCGCTCGTGTTGCAGGTATTTTGCATGATTGGGAGAAACTTCTTCCTGATGCAGAAACCATTAAACTGGCAGAACGCTTTCGTATCCAGACAGAAGCTCCTTATCAGAAAATTGTTGGGCTCTTACATGGTCCTCTCGCCGCAAAAACGCTACCAGCCATCTATCCTTGGCTTTCTGAGCAGATTCTCAGCGCCATTCAGAAGCACACTACGGGCGACCGTCAGATGAGCAAGCTAGACAAAATCTTGTATGTAGCTGATCTTATTGAGCCTTTGCGTCCAAACTTTACATCGGTCGAAGAAGCAAGAAACGTATATTTACGTGGCGGCTCTCTCGATGAGCTTTATGAGACGGCGTTTTGTAGCGTTATGATGTATGTGATTTCATCAAGGAGTTATTTGTATCCAAACTCAATTGCCCTATACAATGAGATGATTGAGAAGAAATCTAAGTAGCCTGGCTACATGAGAAAACGGAGAAATTCATGGCTGTAACTTCACTTGAGCTTGCAAAGACTGCTGCAATTGCTGCAGATCAAAAGAAAGCTGAAGATATTCTGGTACTAGATCTAACTGGTCTCAGTGACGTCTGCGATTACTTTGTTATCTGCACTGGTGGAAATGCTCGTTTGGCTGACGCTATTGTTGATGAAGTTCGCGAGAAGGTCACGGCAAACTGCGGCATTCGTCCAATTTCTACTGAGGGTCGCGACGGTCTCAATTGGATTCTTATTGATTACGGTTCAGTTGTTGTTCACGTATTCCAGCCTGAGGTAAGGTCCTACTATCGTCTTGAGCGACTTTGGGCGGACGCTCCTCGTGTAGAGCTAGATATTGAGGGTGCTATGACTTCTGAGATTCCTTATGCCGATCTTCCAGAGGATGCTTTGGCTCCAGCTTTTGAGCTTTCTGAGGATGACCTGGTAGACAATCTTCCAGAATCTTCTGATCCTACTGAGTAGTTTTGGTGTACTAGATTTGTTCGTTTTTGCCTGTAGGCATAGTGTCTGAGACGCGATGCTCAAAGCGTAGGTCTCTACCATACTGCACAGCATCAGCGCCAAATTTATCTTTGAGTTTATCGGTTA
>JAGZNE010000014.1:0-25151 GCA_018363825.1 Atopobium sp.
ACCACTGCGCGCTGCAGAAGACGCTCATCACATTGACTCTTCCGCGCTTTCTGTTGAAGAGGTTATTGCAGCCATTATTGCCCTGCATCCAGGTCTTGTAAACAGAGACGCTCGTAACCATAGGTCTTCTCACCAGGGAAATGAATCAGAGGGCAACTCTTCTGATGACGGGAAGTCTCACACAGAAAAGCCTAAGCGCTCCGACAATAAGTCTTCTATAGCGGCGGCATCTAAGCGTTTGCGCCCTTTTGGCGGAAACTCGTTTGACGATTATTACGATACCGCGCTTGCTGATTTTCCAGCTCCTGCCAAGTTCTTTAAGTGGCTGGCAGTCAGTGTGCTTGGACTGATTACAAAAATCTGGTTCAGGTGGCGTTGGGACAATGACCAGCTCTTTGTTGGCGATAAGACCCCTCGTGTTCTTATCATGAATCACCCAACGTTCTTGGACCCTATTGTTACCGTTGTCCACCTGTTTGTTCATGGCATTCCAGTCCGCACCATCTACAAGAGTGAGTTCAACAAATTCAAACCGCTTCAGTGGGCGCTTTCTAGACTGGGCGGTATCCCAGTAAATCGCGGAACTGCCGATATGAAGGCAATTCGTCGCGCAACCACGGCTCTTTCTAGAGGAGAAATGCTTCTCATTTATCCTGAGGGTACCAGAGTCAGAAGCAATACTGAACGTGGAGAAACCCACGGCGGTTTTGCGCTTATCGCACAGCTTGCCAAGGTAGATGTTCAGCCACTAGCTATTATTGGTGCGCTTGATATTAAGAAAAAAGGTTCTCCTCTGGTTAAGCCTGTAAAGGTGTATCTTCGCGCTGGTCAGAAGGTTTCTTTTAGTGATCTGACTTCTACGAAGCGTAAAGATCAGGCAAAAGAGATGGAAGAAGTGGCCATGGAGAGGGTATACGAACTAAGAGATGCAATGCTCAAAGAGCATCCCGGAAGGAATTAGTTCGTGCCTACTATTAGAATTGCTGACGAAGCAGGTGCTTGTTACGGCGTAGAAAGAGCACTTCAGATGGTCCAGCAGGCCGTCAAAGATGCTCAAGCTCCCGTGCGCACCCTTGGTCCGCTTATCCATAACCCTCGCGTTGTCACGTCCCTTAAAGACCAGGGCGTAGAGGTAGTTGATTCCGCTTCTGAAGCCGCAGGAAGTGCGCTTCTGCTGCGCACACATGGTGTAACTCCTCAAGAAGAGCAGATTGCCAAGGACGGTTGTGTTGACGTACTTGACGCAACCTGTCCGTTTGTAAAGAAGGCTCACGGAGCTGCAGAACTTCTCGCCAAGCAGGGCTATGCCGTATACGTGGTAGGAGAGTCAGGACATCCTGAGGTAGAAGCTACGCTGGCTCACGTACCAGGTTCTTTGGCTATTGACACCGTGGAAGAAGTTGCCGCTCAGGCAGACGCTATGAGAGCTGCAAAGAAGGTTGGCCTGGTAGTACAGACCACTATGAGTGCTGCTAAGCTCTCCGAGGTAGTTAACGCGGTACTTCCGCTTGTTGACGAGCTTCGCGTCATGAATACTATCTGCGAGGCCACCGCGGGCCATCAGGATTCGTGCATGAGGCTTGCAAAAGAGTCCGACGTCATGATTATTATTGGCGGCAGAATTTCTGCAAATACCACTCGCTTAGCAGAGATTTCCAAGCTGTATTGCCCCGCAACTTATCACATTGAAGGCGCTGATGAGCTGCAGGCTTCTTGGTTTGAGGGAGCAGAGCATATTGGTATTACCGCCGGCGCTTCTACGCCGGAAGCTCATATCAATGCAGTTAAATCAGCTATTGAACAAATCGTAGGCGCCTAACATGGAACAGCGCGCAGACTACGGAAATACAAAATCTGGTGGACTTGGTGCGCTTATTGAGTCCGTTGAAGAGGGTAGTCCCGCGTGGAAGGCTGGCCTTGAGCCCGGCATGATTATCGAGAAGGTCAATGGCGTGGTGCCAAAAGATCTGATTGATTGGCGTTGGGAGGCCGACAGCTCCCTCTGTGAGCTGGAAGTTTCTATTCCCGGCGATGATGAGCTCTACGAGTGTGTGCTTGAGCGTGAATCTGGAGAAGACTGGGGCGTTGACTTTGTTGATGTGCTCTTTGATGGCATCAAGACCTGCGTAAACGCGTGCCAGTTCTGCTTTATGGCTATGCTGCCAGAAGACATGCGCCCTTCTCTTTCAATCAGAGATGACGATTATCGCCTGAGCTTCTTGCAGGGCAATTTTGTTACGCTCACTAACCTTACTGACGAGGATGTTGAGCGCATTGTCTCTCACAAGCTTGAGCCTATGAACGTCTCACTGCATGCAATCTCACCTGATGTTCGTCGAAATCTTATTGGTGCTCGCGCAGCCAGAGGTATTGAAGTTCTCGAGAAACTTATGGACGCTGGTATTGAGATCCACGGCCAGATTGTTTTGTGCCCTAACATCAATGACGGTGAAGAGCTTGATAAAACGCTTGATTGGGTGGAGGCTCACCAGCAGATTACCTCGTTGGCCATTGTTCCCCTTGGCTATACCAAAGACTCCAAACACTTTACGCATTCGTATTCTGATGATGTGGAGCTGTCCCGCTCTGTAGTCAAAATTGTTGAGCCCTACCAGGAGCGTGCGCGTGCCTCTTTGGGTATTACGCGCTTCCAGCTCTCTGACGAGTTCTACGTAGATGCTCAGCTACCTATTCCACCTGCGTATACCTATGACGGTTATCCGCAATTTTATGACGGCATTGGTATGCTCAGAAGCTTCCTCGATGAGGCTGAAGAGGTCTGTAGCACTATGCGTACCGCTCTTGACGAGGCAGATACCTATCTTTCTGCTCGTTCTCGCAAGATTTTGCTGATTGTAGGCGAGGCTGCTCAGCAAACCATCCAAACCTTCTGCGATGACTGGTCGACTGATGGCAACGTTTCTACTTTTGCCGTGCGCAACGATTTCTTTGGTGGAGACGTTAATGTCACAGGACTTATCTGTGCCGTCGATCTTCTCGCCCAGGTACCTGAAAACCTCACTGATGTTCTGGTGGTGCTCCCTGAGGTCATGTTTAACTTTGATAAAGTAACCCTAGATGGCATGTCGCTGGCCGATTTAACTGCGCAGCTAGAGGCTCGTGGCGCAAAAGTAATCATGTCAATTCCTGGTCCCACAAACATTGCTGAGTCGTGTATTAAAGCGCTCAAAGAGTGGGATTAGCCACATATTGCTGGTATCATTAAACCAACTGAATGAAAGGTGAGACATGGCTAAGCCCATTGTTGCTATTGTTGGACGCCCTAATGTTGGTAAGTCCACGCTGGTAAATAGAATTGCCGAGAAACGCGATGCAATTGTGCATGAGTCTAGGGGAGTAACCCGTGACCGTTCGTATCACGATGCTGACTGGAACGGCCGTGAGTTCAAGCTCATTGACACCGGCGGCATTGAGTCAATTAAATCGCAGGATCGCTTTGCTCCACACATCCGTGAGCAGGCTCTTCTTGCATGCGAAGAAGCAGACGTTATTGTCTTTGTGGTAGACGGCACCACTGGTGTTACTGACGAAGACGAAGAGGTTGCTCGCATTGTTCGCAAGAGCACCAAGCCTGTGTTCTTGGTTGTCAACAAGAAAGATAACCCTGCAACTGAGCAGGACGGTCTTTGGGACTTCTACGCACTTGGCTGCGGCGAGCCTCTACCACTGTCTGCTTCACATGGCCACGGTACTGGTGACTTGCTGGATGATATTGTCAACGCTTTCCCTGAGGTTGATGAAGAGCCAGAGGATGATGGCATTCTTAACCTTGCAATTATTGGCCGTCCAAACGTTGGTAAGTCTTCACTGGCAAACCGCTTGGCTAACAAGAAACGCTCTATTGTTTCTGATGTTGCTGGTACTACGCGTGACGCTATTGACACCATGATTGAATGGAAGGGAACTCCCATTCGCCTTGTTGATACTGCAGGTATTCGTAAAAAGAGCCAGGTACATGAAGACGTTGAGTACTACAGTCTGGTTAGAGGTCTGCAGGCAATGGACCGCGCAGACGTCTGTCTTCTTGTGGTTGACGCTTCTGTTGGCGTAACCGAGCAGGACCAAAAGCTTGCAAACATGGCCGTTGAGCGCGGATGTGCTCTGGTACTTCTGCTGAACAAGTGGGACCTCATTGACTCTGAGGCAAGGCGTGATGAGGTAGCAGTTTCTGTAGCAAAGCGCTTGGCCTTTGCACCATGGATTGCTTCCATCAACGTTTCCGCACTTACCGGACGCGCTATTGATAAGGTGCTTGCCGCTGCTCTTTCGGCTGCAGAATCCCGCGCACTTCAGCTTAAGACTTCCGAGCTCAACGAGCTTCTCGCCCAGATTAGAGAGGGTGGACACACGGTTTCTGACCGCGGCCGCCGACTTAAGATTCAGTACGCTACTCAGACAGGTTCCAAGCCTCCTGTTATCTCGTTCTGGTGCAATGCTCCAGACCTTGTTGATGACAACTATGAGCGCTTTATTGAGAATAGACTTCGCGAGAAGTTCTCTCTGGTTGGCACACCTATTCGATTGAAGTTCCGTAAGAAGGTTGAGTCTAACTAATGTCTGGAATTGTTGTTGCTCTGATTTTTGGACTAATTGCATTTGGCCTTGGTGGCATTCCATTTGGCCTGATTATTGCAAGCGTTATGGCTCATGAAGATATTCGCAAACTTGGATCAGGAAACATTGGCACCACCAACGTTGCGCGAAACGCTGGTAAAGCCGCAGGTATTCTTACACTTCTTTGTGATGCAGGTAAGGGCATTGTCAGCGTCATGCTGGTTCGTTGGTTCTTGGGAGCCCAGGGATTTACTCCTCTGGTCTCGGGAAATGATCATGCAGAGGCTGAGCTCATCATTTCTTTTGTGTATGCCTGCTGCGTTCTTGGTCATATTTTCTCGCCTTGGCTTCATTTCCATGGCGGTAAGGGAATTGCTGTTGGATTTGGCGGTGGTCTTGCAGTAAATCCACTTGCTGCTCTTGTAGCTCTTGCGGTGTTTATTACGCTTGCCGTACCAACTAAGTACGTATCGCTTGGCTCCATTGGCGCAGCTGTTGCCATTCCACTATTCTGCCTGCTCTTTGGCATGGACCCCGTGGCAACCATTCCTGTATTTGTTGTAGCAGCGGCAGTTATTTGGGCTCATCGCGAGAATATCAATCGTCTTAATGCTGGTAGTGAGTCTAAATTCTCTTTCGGCGAAAAGAAAAAGGACAACTAATCATGAAAAAAGTTGCTGTTATTGGTTCGGGATCATGGGGTACCGCGCTTTCAACACTTCTTGCTTCAACTTCTGATGAGGTAATTATTTGGTCTCGAGAGGCCGATGTTACCGAGTCCATCAATAAAGAGCACGTCAACTGCAGACATCTTTCTGATTCTGAGCTTCCACACAATATTGTGTCTACCACTAGTGAGGCTGAGGCTCTCACCGGTGTAGATGCTGTTGTTATGGCTGCTCCTTCCGCGTTTTTGCGCTCTGTTTGTGCTGCTTGCGCACCATATCTTGATCCAGAGGTTGATGTTTTGATCCTCTCCAAGGGTATGGAAGCAGGCTCTCACAAGCTTATGCATGAGGTGGCTGCTGACGAGCTAGGAAATCCTGCCAGAATTGCCGTGCTTTCTGGTCCAAACCATGCAGAAGAGGTTATTAAGCAGGGAATCTCTGCAGCAGTTGTTGCGTCTGAAGATGCCGAGGTTGCTAAGCGCTTCCAGGCACTGCTTTCTCGTCCGTACTTCAGAACCTACATTAGCTCTGATGTACGCGGTGTTGAGGCGTGTGCTGCCGCTAAAAACGTTGTTGCTATTGCTTGTGGTATTGCAGTTGGTTTGGGTAATGGCGATAACGCCCTTGCTGCGCTGATGACACGCGGCTTGGCAGAGCTTGGACGCGTAGTATGCGCCATCGGCGGAGACCCACTCACCTGTATGGGTCTTGCTGGTATGGGTGATTTGGTTGCTACCTGCACCTCCGAACATTCTAGAAATAGAACGTTTGGAGAAGCCCTGGTTAAGGGCAAGACGCTCCAGTCATACCAGGAAGAAACCGGTATGGTTGTTGAGGGCGCACAGGCTGTCATTGGTCTTTATGAGCTTGGTCAGCAGATGGACGTTGAGATGCCTATTACTTCAGCTGTTCACGCTGTACTTTACGAAGGCGCTACGCCAGAAGAGATTACTTCTCGCCTTACTAACCGCATGCCTAATGAAGAATTTTATGGAATGACTCGATAGGAGAGTTTAATGAATAACGTCCTGGTAGCACCGTCTGTTCTGTCTGCAGATTTCTCCAAGCTTAAGAGCGAGCTTGATTCAATTGCAAACGCTGATTACATCCATTACGACGTGATGGATGGTCACTTTGTTCCAAATATTTCATTTGGTCCAGATATTTTTTCGTACTGCAAAAAGTCTTCTGAGCTACCCATTGATGTCCATCTGATGGTTACCAATCCAGCTGAGATTGCACCTCTGTTCCTGGACCGCGGCGCTGACGTTGTCACCTTCCACTACGAGGCCGAGGTTCACGCGCACCGCCTTGTTCACCTTATCAAGGACTCTGGTGCTAAGGCTGGCATTTCTCTTTGCCCAGGCACTCCTGTAAGCGTACTTGAGGATCTTATTGAAGACCTTGACCTGGTGCTTATCATGACGGTTAACCCTGGTTTTGGTGGACAGAAGTTTATTCCTCACTCAATCGAGAAGCTCAAGGCATTAAAAGAACTCTGCCGTAAGCACAACGTTAACCCTCTGATTGAGGTTGATGGCGGTATTAGTGCAGCTAACGCAGCTGATGTTGTAGCTGCTGGTGCTGACATGCTTGTTGCAGGTAGCGCTGTGTTTGGCCAGGAAGACCGCGGTGCAACCATCGAGGCAATCTGCAACGCTGGCGAGTCTGCTCTTACCGTTCAGGGCTAAACTACGCTCTCAAGCATTGTTTTCGCCAGATCACCAAGATTGAATCAACAGAAACACGTTATGGATTACGTTTACTTAGACTATGCAGATTCAGCACCAATACGCCCAGAGGCGTTAGAAGCCGAGAAAACCTATGAAGCTTCACCCATTGCAGGGGTGAACCCAAACTCCTTGCACTCGCTTGGTCGTCAAGCAGCGCGAGAGCTTGATGGTGCTCGTGGTGTTATTGCACGTGCGGTAGGCGGCAAGTTTAGAGCTCCTGACGTGGTCTTTTGCTCCGGCGGTACTGAGGGCAATAACCTCTCTGTTCTTGGAATAGCAGAAGGTATTCGCAACAAGGATCACAAGCGCAACACGGTGGTTTTCTCGGCCATTGAACACGATTCTATTTTGGATCTTGCGCCTGTTCTTCGCGAGAAGGGCTTTGAGGTACGAATTGCTCAGCCTAACCGTCAGGGAAAGATTGAGGCTTCAACCCTTGAGGGTCTTTTGGACCAGTCGGTAGCTCTTGTTTCTGTTATGTATGCCAATAATGAAACGGGTGTTATCCAGCCAGTTGTAGACCTTGCACACGCTGCTCATAAGGTGGGAGCTCTTTTCCATACCGACGCTGTTCAGGCGTTTGGTCGTATTCCTCTTCAAGTAGAAGACGTAGATGCTCTGACTGTTGCCGCCCATAAAATTGGTGGTCCTTTGGGTATTGCCGCGGTGCTTATGCGTTCTAAGACTCCCTTTAAGGCTCAAAGTTACGGCGGGGGACAAGAGTCTGGTAGACGTCATGGAACGCAGGACGTTCGTAGTGCCCTCGCTTTTGCGGCAGCTGCCAAGTGGTGTCAGGATAACCTTACACAAACGCAAGAGAGCGTTTCTGCGCGCGCCAATAAGGTGTATGAGACTCTTTGTACTTCTCCCAAGATTAAGCCAACTACAGAGGCTTATGCCGGCAAAGATCACATGCCTGGCACGGTAAGCATTATGGTTCCCTCAATGGATTCCGAGACGCTTATCCTAAAGCTTGACCAGGCAGGCTATGAGGTCTCAGCTGGGTCTGCTTGTTCTTCAGGCTCTCTTGACGCAAGCCACGTTCTCTCGGCTATGGGCATCTCTAGAAACGAGGCTCTGGGTAGCTTGCGCATTACCTTTGACGAGCGCGTTTCTGAAGAAGACCTTGATGCCTTTTGTGCAACCTTGCTGCAGATTGTTGGATAAATTTTTCACATACTAATCTCTACATTAGTTATGTTCTGCGTCTGATACGTCCTTATTTACGGTAGACTAGATGAGTAACCGTATATCAGGAGGCCCTATGAGTGAGTCTGTTAATCTGATGCAGCTCCAGGATATTGATTTGCAGCTGCTAAAACTCGCATCTAACTTGGCCTCAATGCCCCAGGTTCAAAAGATTAAAAACGCCCAACTTGCAGAGAAGAAGATTGCTTCCCAGCTTAAGCAAGTGCTTGGTGTTAAAAAAGACGTAGAAATTGATATTTCTGACCTCAATGAGCAGCGCGCCCATTATGTCCTTAAGACAGATGAGGTTTCTGCTGCTGTAGAAACTGCTACTAATCATCGTGCTCTTAGAGACTTTGACCAGCAGCTTTCTTCTTTGGCAAAGAATATCGAGAAGTGCGATTTTAAACTTGCAGCAAAAACAGAAGAGCTTGAGAAGTGCAAAAAGGCTTATCAGACAGCTCAAGACTTGCAGGTAAAGCTTATGAAAGAGCGCGAGAGCCTTTCTCAGTCCCTTGAGATTGATTCTGCGGCTCTTCGCGCAGAGATTGTTGAGCTCTCTAAATCTCGAGAAGAGCTTGCAGCTCAGATTTCTTCTGACACGCTTGAGCGCTATGAAGCTGCACGTAAACGTTTTAAGGGCCTGGCAGTTGAGCACCTTGTAGGAAACATTCCAAGTGTCTGTCGCGTTAAACTGCAACCAAGTTCATTCCACGATCTTCAGCATAGTTCTGAGATTGCTGAGTGCCCTTATTGCCACAGGATGCTTATTACATCTACAGCGTTTGAAGAATAAAGGAATTTATCGCTATGTTGGATAAAACCGCTCAGTCCTCTGTATGCCTTGTGGTGTGCGGAGGAATTGCTGCATATAAAGCCTGCGAAGTACTCAGAGGCCTTCAGAAAGCGGACTGCGACGTTCGTGTTGTTATGACAGAAGATGCAGCTCAGTTTGTAGGAAAGACTACCTTTGAAGCATTAACGCATCATGAGGTAGTGCAGTCGCTCTACAACAATGCCGAGACTCCTGTTGCTCACGTTGACCTTGCTGACTGGGCAGATTGCATGGTAGTTGTACCAGCTACTGCCAATATCATGGCAAAAATGGCTCATGGTATAGCTGATGATGCTGCAAGCACAACGCTTCTAGCTGCTCATACGCCAGTTCTTGTGGCTCCCGCCATGAATACACATATGTGGAAAAATCCAGCCACTCAAGCAAATGTCGCACTGCTCCGTCAGCGTGATATCCAGATGATTATGCCTGAGTCAGGTCGTCTTGCCTGCGGCTATACCGGAGACGGAAAGCTTGCTCCAGTACAGCAGATTATAGACACTGCACTGAAGGTTCTTTCTGGTAATGACGCGGCACCATCCAAGCAAGATCTTGCAGGTAAAAAGCTTCTTATTACGGCAGGGCCAACGCACGAGAAGATCGATCCAGTTCGCTTTATTGCCAACTGTTCTACAGGAAAACTTGGCTATACCGTGGCTAAAGTTGCAGCTAGTCGTGGAGCAGATGTCACCCTTATCTCTGGACCCACATATCTTGAGGCTCCTCAAGGAGTCAACGTGCAAAGAGTAGTGTCTGCTGAAGACATGTACAAGGCATGTGTAAACGTCTTTGACGGTGTTGATGCCGCTATTTTGACGGCAGCTGTTGCCGACTACACGCCTGCTCATCCAGCTGATCATAAGCTCAAGAAATCACAAGAGTATCTTGAATCTATTGACCTTAAAGAAACCACCGATATTCTCGCCAGCCTTTCTAAGACTAAGAAAGACCAGGTTGTCGTAGGTTTTGCGGCAGAGACAAATAACGTCTTGGAGCATGCTCAGGCTAAACTTGAGCGTAAAGGTTGCTCCATGATTGTGGCAAATGATGTGTCTAGGCCAGATTCAACCTTTGGTTCAGATACAGACCGTGTGGCTTTTGTAACTCCTCAAGGTGTAGAACAGCTTGAGACTTTGCCACTTACTGGCGTAGCTTCAGAGCTTTTGGACCGTGTGGCCAAAATGCTTGAGGAGCGTGCATAGCGTGCGACCAGAAGAACTTTTTATTGGATGTCATCTCTCGGCAGCTAAGGGCTGGGAGGCAATGGGTAAGGATGCTCTTTCTATTGGTGCAACTACCTTTGCTTTTTTTACTAGAAACCCTCGTGGTGGCAACGCTAAGGCTCTAGATGAGGCTGATGTTGCAAGGCTTAGGGAGCTTCTTGAGGCTCATCACTTTGGGCCTCTGGTTGCGCATGCTCCTTACACCATGAACCTGTGCTCGGCTAAAGAGGAGACCAGGGATTTTGCTCGTCGAGCACTCACAGAAGATCTTGAGCGTATGGAGTATCTGCCTGGTAATTATTACAACTTCCATCCCGGTAGCCATGTGGGTCAAGGCTCTGACGTGGCAATAGAGCAGATTTCTGACGCTCTTAACGACTGCCTGTTTGATGGTCAGCACACCACCGTTCTTCTTGAAACGATGGCTGGCAAGGGCACAGAAGTTGGTAAAACGTTTGAGGAGATTGCCGAGATTTTAGATAAGGTAAAACACCCCGAGCTTATGGGCGTGTGCCTTGATACCTGTCATGTTCACGATGGCGGCTATGAGATTGTAGAAAATCTTGATGCTGTTCTAGATACGTTTGACCAGATAATTGGCTTGAAAAAGCTCAAAGCCTTACATCTTAATGACTCCAAGAATCCTCTTGGGGCTCATAAAGATAGACATGAGCAGATTGGCAAAGGCTTCATTGGCTTAGAAACGTTCCGCGCTGTGGTGACTAATCCGCGCGTCAACACGCTTCCTATGATTTTGGAGACTCCTCATTCTGAGCTTTCTGGTTGGGGAGAAGAAATTGCGTTACTTCGTTCTTTTTTAGGTGATAACTAGTGGGAATTCTGGTAGGTTGCGAACAAATTTCTATGGAATGGCCTGGTAAGAAGGTTCTTACCAACCAGACTATTGGCGTTAATGAGGGTGACCGTATTGGTGTTGTAGGCAAAAACGGCGATGGAAAATCAACCCTCTTAGATCTTATCGCTAAAAGAATTGACCCCGATTCCGGAAACGTAATTTGGAGAAGTGGCATCCAAGTAGGCTATATGGGCCAAAGTGATTCACTTTCTGATACACAGACAGTTTGCAGTGCTGTTGTGGGAGACACACCAGAGTACGAGTGGGCATCTGACGCTCGCATCCGTAAGATTATTGACGAGCTTATTGGTGACTTGGACTGGAATGGCCTGGTAGGAGAGCTCTCCGGAGGTCAACGTAGACGCTGCGATTTGGCTCGACTGCTGGTGGGCACCTGGGACTTAATGCTTATTGACGAGCCAACCAACCACCTAGATCTTCACGCCATTCAGTGGCTTGCCAATCACCTTAAAAATCGCTGGTCAGAAGGAAATGGCGCGCTTATTCTGGTCACCCACGATCGTTGGTTTTTGGACGAAGTCTGTGACCACATGTGGGAAGTCCATGACGGAGTAATTGACCCGTTTGACGGCGGCTATTCTGCCTACATTCAAGCTCGAGTTGAGCGTGATAGACAGGCGGCAGTAATGGAAGAGCGCCGTCAGAACACGCTGAGAAAAGAGCTCAACTGGCTTGCCCACGGAGCAAAAGCTCGTACGTCAAAGCCTAAGTTTAGAATTGACGCCGCCATGGAGCTTCTCGCCGAAGATCCTCCACTTAGAAATACGCTTGAGCTTAAACGTATGGCAGTCTCTAGGTTGGGCAAGCAAGTTATTGAGATGCATGACGTCTCGTTTACCTACAAGAATGCAGCTACGGATGCTGACGCAGATCCAAGTACGCAGGCAGATGCTTCAAACTCCCAGGCAGAGGTCATTAAGAACGTCGAGTGGCTCATTGGCCCTGGCGATCGTTATGGCATTTTAGGCGAGAACGGCGCTGGTAAATCCACGCTTCTTGAGCTAATGACACAGCAACTGCAGCCAACCTCTGGTCTGGTGAAGGTAGGAAAGTCCGTTAAATTTGGATGGCTTTCTCAGCAGATTGATACGTTTGCCACTAAAGAGACCTGGACGGTACTTGAGCTTTTGAGCCAGTACAAGACCAGCTACCTGGTAAACGGCAAGATGCAAAGTCCTACGCAGCTACTTGAAAGCCTTGGCTTTGACCGCCGAGAGTTTACCAATCGTTTGCAAGACCTCTCCGGTGGCCAGCGTAGGCGTCTGGCGCTTCTGTGTGTTCTTCTGGAAGAGCCAAACGTGCTGGTACTGGACGAGCCGGGCAACGATCTAGATACAGATATGCTGGCTGTCCTAGAAGACCTTCTGGACTCGTGGCCTGGAACACTTCTGGTTGTCAGCCATGACCGCTTCTTGATTGAGCGCGTTACCGATGACCAGTATGCCCTCATCGACGGCCACATTCGCCACGTCCCTGGCGGCGTTGACGAGTACCTCAAGCTTGTTGATACTGCAAAACAGACGGCGAGAAGAGCGGGGGAGTTGTCGGGTACACGCGGAGCCTCAGGTGCAAATGAGCCGCAGGTAGACGGGTCTTCTCGCCAGGAGGGCGCGGTGCTGAGCAACGCTGAACGCCGCGAGCTCAAGAAGCGCTTTGACTCGATCGAGCGTCGTATGGGCAAGGCTCAGGAGCTGCCTGGGCAGATTAGAGAGCAGATGAGCTCCGCTGATGCTACTGATGCACAACGTTTGATGGAGTTGCAGCAGCAGCTTGATGACGCAGAGGCTGCGCTGATGGAGTTGGAAGACGAGTGGTTAACGCTAGCTGAGAAACTTGGTGAAGCGTAAATGGGAGAGTTACTCTCTAGGTTTGTATGGCCAAAATATGGTCGCAAGAGTTTTATAGCCCTGCTTTGCAAAGCAGTTGAGGTCATTGGTGACCTTCTGACACCATTGATTATTGCACGCATGATTGACCTGGGTATTCACGGGGCAAACATGTATGACATTATTCGCTACGGTATTCTGCTGGTAGTTATTGCCATTGTTGGCTTTAGTTTTACGCTTGTCTGTCAAAAAATTGCCTCAATTGTGTCTCAGCGTACAGGTACTGACCTGCGCAATGAGCTTTTCAAAAAGATTCAAGAGCTCTCAAGTGCCGATGTTTCTGCGCTGGGAACAGACACGCTGGTAACTCGCCTTATCAACGACGTTAACCAGGTGCAGGTGACCGTTGCTCTGGGTATTCGTCAGCTGGTCAGATGGCCAATCCTTGCTGCGGGTTCCATTATTGCAACCCTTATGCTTGACGCTAAGCTTGGTATGGTCTTTTTGCTGGCAACCGTACTGGTTGCAGCTATTTTCTTTTTTGTAGCACGTAAATCCATCGCGCTTTTTGCTGAGCTGCAGAAACGCCTAGATACTGTTTCTTTATATATGCGACAAATGCTTTCTGGTATTCGTGTGATTAGAGCCTTTAGGCATGAGGCAGAGGAGAAGGAACAGTTCTCCGAGGCAGTTTTGGCTCAGACGGAAACAGCAACTGACGCTGCAAACTATTCGGCATTGCTTAACCCTGCAACCTTCCTTGTCATGTACCTGGGAATTGCCGTAACGCTCTGGCTGGCAGCGCCCCAGATTACCGCTGGCACGCTCTCTCAAGGAACCGTAGTGGCTCTTGTCAGCTATATGACCAGCGCACTCTTGGCTATTGGCTACGTTGCTAACCTGGTAATTATCATCACGCGTGGAGCAGCTTCTGCCACTCGTGTGATGGAGGTTCTTAACACCAAACCAGCGCTCTCTGATAAAGGAAACAAGCACTTAAACCTCACTGAATCCGACTTTGCCGGAACTGCTGTAACATTCAAGGATGCCTCGCTTGTCTATGGTGGAGGAGGAGAGCCAGCTCTTTCTGGCATTAACCTCACGCTACAGGCTGGCCAGACGCTGGGAATTATCGGTGGTACTGGCTCCGGTAAGTCTAGTTTTGCCTCCCTTATCCCACGACTCTTTGACACAGAATCCGGCTCTGTAAGCGTCTTTGGTCACGACGTAAAAACGTATACGTTTGAGCAGCTGCGTTCCCTTATTGGCTTTGTTCCGCAGCACACCTCACTGGTCAGCGGCACCATTCGCTCCAATCTCTGCTGGAAGAATCCAAACGCCTCTGATGAGGAGCTTTGGGCAGCTCTTGAGGTTGCTCAAGCAGCAGATTTTGTGCGCGAGAAACCCGATCAGCTTGACAGCATTGTTGAGCGTGGCGGCAAGAACTTCTCGGGTGGTCAGCGCCAGCGCTTGACCATTGCTCGTGCTCTGATAGGAAGCCCGCGCATTGTCATCTTAGACGACGCTGCTTCCGCTCTTGATTTTGCTACGGATGCACACCTCCGCACAGCCCTTCGCAAGCTCAGCGCAACAACTACAAGCATCATTATTTCGCAGCGTGTAGCTGCAGTTATGCAGGCAGACAAGATCCTTGTTCTTGACCATGGCAAACAAGTGGGACTAGGAACGCACAAAGAACTTCTCGCCACGTGTCCGCTGTATAAAGAGATTTGTCTCTCACAGCTTCGTCCTGAGGAGGTGGAGTAATGGCCGATATGTATTCTGGCGGAAGCACCTCCGCTATTGCATCAAGCGCTCCTGAGCGCGGCAAAGGCGGCTCAGCAGACGTCATTTCTATGTCTGCAGCAGAAGTGACACGTCGCCTAGCTGCATGGATTTCTCCTCACGGAGGTTTTCTGGTTCTTGCGGCAGCCTCTTCAATTGCAACCGTGCTTTTGCAGCTCTGGGTACCCATCATTGTAGGTGCCGCTATCGACCAGCTCATTAGACTAGTGCAGGGTGGCGAGGCGGCACTTCTGCCAACACTCGCTCAGCTCTCGGTGGTAGTTTTGCTTGCAAGTGCGACGCAGTGGCTTGCTTCTTGGTCTACCAATAAGCTCACCTACCTGGTAACCCGTGACCTCAGAGAAGCGGCGCATACCAAGGTGTCAAACCTACCTCTCTCGTACATTGACACGCATTCCCAAGGAGATTTGCTCTCTAGGGTAGTAAACGACGTTGATCAGCTAGGAGATGGCCTCCAGCAGGGTCTCACGCAGTTCCTTACGGGCGTGGTTACCATTATTGGAACCTTGTGCTTCATGTTCTATATGTCGGTTCCTATGGGCCTTGTAGTTGCTCTGGCTACGCCTCTCTCAATTATTGTTGCATCCGCCATTACCAAGTACGCAAGCTCGTCTTTTGGCAAGCAGCAGGGCTACCAGGGACAGCTTGGCGGATATGCAGAAGAGATGGTCTCTAACCAGGAACTTATCACCGCATTTGCCCACAAGGATGCCATTATTGAGCAGTTTGAAGCTATTAACGAGAAACTCCGTGTAGTAGGAGAGCGTGCGCAATTTGCCTCCTCTCTTTCTAACCCCTCCACGCGTCTGGTAAATAACTTCATTTACGCACTGGTAGCTGCTCTTGGTTGTATTTGCGTTCTAACGGGAGTTCCTTCTCCGCTTACCATTGGTCAGGTACAGAGCTTCCTCTCGTACGCAAACCAGTACATGAAGCCTTTTAATGCTATTTCTGCAGTTGTTACGCAGGTTCAGACCGCTTTCGCAAGTGCTCGTCGAGTCTTCGATCTTCTCGACGCAAAAGAAATCAAGCCCGATCAAGCCGACGCTGAAGTCATCCAGGACCCACAAGGCTCCATTGAATTTGACGATGTGGCGTTCTCCTACGATCCCAAGCACCCGCTACTCAGTCACATTTCGTTCAAGGCAGAGCCTGGCCAAAAGATTGCTCTTGTTGGCCCTACCGGCTGCGGTAAGACCACCCTTATATACCTGCTCCTGAGGTTCTATAGCAGTGATTCTGGCGCCATTTATGTAGACGGTCATAACACGCAAAAGCTTACAAGAGCATCGCTCAGAGAGCAGTTTGGCATGGTGTTGCAGGATACGTGGCTCTTTAAGGGAACCATCAAAGAAAACATCCGCTATGCAAAGCCAGATGCCACGGATGAGGAGATTATTGCCGCAGCTCAAAAGGCTCAGGCTCATGAGTTTATCCAGCAGCTTCCTCAGGGTTACGACACCATGGTAGGAGAGTCTGGCGGATCTTTGTCCCAGGGTCAGCAGCAGCTTCTGTGCATTGCCCGCGTTATGCTAGCCAATCCACCTATTCTGCTTCTGGACGAGGCAACGTCAAGTATTGATACGCGAACAGAGCAGCTGGTACAGAAGGCATTTGACACAATCATGAACGGTAGAACTTCACTGGTTGTTGCCCACAGGCTCTCTACCATCCAAGGCGCCGATTGCATTCTTGTTCTCAAGGACGGCTCGATTCTTGAGCGAGGCACTCACGATGAACTCTTGGCCCAAGGCGGTTTCTACGCCAAGCTTTACGAGAGTCAGTTTGAAGGTACTAACGCATAACTATCCACACATTTTGAAAGAGCCAGCACCTTGAATGGGCTGGCTCTTTCAATGTCACCTGTAATTGACAAACTGGAATTTGCCGCTCTTTAAAGAACTGATACATCAGTTACTTTTTTATTTTGCTCTCTAATCGAAAGAATAGTTGCCATTACTATAATAATTATTTTACAAGCATAAGTTATATTTTGATCACCACCTACTGCTAATTGCGAGAAAACATTTATTAACGAATGTGTCATCACACATATCCACAAACTATTTGTCTTTATAAATAATGCGGATAAAACAAAGCAATTAGTCAACAATCCAAGCAAAAATCCAAACGCCTGTACTTGTGGCAATGTTCCTTCAATGTAGAAATAAGAGAAATGCCATATTCCCCATAAAACAAAGGTAATTAAAGTTGAACTAATATAACTATGGCGTTCCATCATAATTGGTTGAAAAACATATCTCCACCCTATTTCTTCAATCCCACCAAAAAGGATTGCTTTAAGAAATAAGATAATCGGAATATACCACGCATTCAACGCTAATTTTCCATCAAATGCAACATAACAAAAATCCAAAAACAAGAATACAATAACAAATAAATAACTGCTGATGTTTTGCTTTATAGCGAAAAAATCCTTTAATATTTTCTTCGTACTGTACTTTTTGTATCTAAGTGCAATAATAGTTCCCCATAGAGCAGCTGAAACTCCACCTATTCCAATAGCAACCATTCCCATTGGCGTTGTGTAGTCTACATCTATACCCAAATTACGCAATATAAAAACTATGATACATATCATCCATATTTGCCCTAAGGTTCCTAATAAATAAAGAAAAATTGCCTTTTTTCGACTCATAAATTTTCTCCTAAATTCCAATTTGTCACTTTGTCTATGCTACAACTTATATCAAACCGGTTTTTAATAAACTACTTCTATAGTTGCATGAAAAGGTTATAACGATAAAGCGATAAAAAAAGAACCCTGCTCGGCCTCGGATATTAACCGGGGTGGCGCGGGTTCTTTGACTAATATACCACATATAAAGAAAAGCCAATATTTCACGGCTTCGAGAAATTCTGGTCGGGTGGACTGGATTTGAACCAGCGACCCCTTGACCCCCAGTCAAGTGCGCTACCAAGCTGCGCCACCACCCGTTTGCTTTTGATACGATAGCATTCCAACATAAAATGAGCAAGTAATTCCCGGTAACCGTGAAGATAGAGTGGGCTAGATATGGATAACTTCTTTCAGCGTGCATTTTCAGTGGTCAAGCAGATTCCCGAGGGCAGAGTCAGTACGTATGGGCAGATAGCTCGAATGATAGGGGAGCCAAGAAAGGCTCGCTATGTGGGATTTGCTATGCACCAGAGCCCCGGTGTTGCGGGCGGTGTACCTTGCCACAGGGTAGTTTTTAAAGACGGCTCACTTGCTCCTGGCTTTGCTTTTGGTGGACCAGATGCACAGAGAGAGCTTCTTGAGGCAGAAGGTGTGCAGTTTCTTGAAAACGGTAAGGTAGATATGAGGCACTTTCTGTGGGAAGCATAAAAAATGAAACATTATTTTATGTTGTGAAATATTCTCCCAGCTAAGAAGTGCTGTTTGCTGGGTACAATCGCAGTGAGTTCCTGGTAGTTGACACGTTCCGTTTAATGGAGGCCAAATGAAGCGTAGCTCTAGCATGAGCAAGTTCTTTACTGCAATTTTTGTACTACTAGTAACGTCAGCCTTGAGTGTGGGCATTTTGTCTGGCTGCTCACAAACAGAAAACAAACAAGACCAGTCACAATCCACCACATCAGAACAAAAAGAAGAGAAAAAGGACGAGAAAAAAGAGGATTCTTCAAGCTCCTCTAGCTCTTCATCAAACAATTCTAACGCTACTGGCTATGGCACCTACCATATTCCTGATGGATTCAGCTTTGATAACAGCCTGTATCCAGACCTTCAAATTACCACTCAGATTGATAAAGACAGCCTCTGGCCCATCATTATTCGCATTGAGGGTACGGCCGATCAGTTTGATTTGATGAGAAAAGCAACAATCGATGCAGCTCAGAGGGCTCAGGTACTTGAGTCTGCAGAAGAGATTGGCAACACCGTTGACCAGGCTCTTGCTCACCCAACTAACTACAACCTTACCGACTGTGCAATTCTTACTTCTGCACCAGAGTCCTACCGTAAGACCTACGTCATTACGTTTACCGTAAAGAGCCACTACGAGGTCAAGAAGTAGTTTGAACTGTACTGCTTATTAGCTTAGCTGCAACAAACATTGAACCAAAAAGGCGCTCGCTTGTGCGAGCGCCATTTGGGTTCATCTCACTTTTTATTTAAGCTCCGGATTCAGACGTGATAACACCCTGCTGCAAAGCGCTGGCTAGCTTCATCTTTAGCCGCTAACTACTGCACCTTTGTTGTGGCGACTTTAATCTTTATTAATAATCTTTATTAAGGTCGCCACAACAGTCACAACAAAAGGAACTACAGTTACAACAATGGCCCAAAAAGTGAAATACTGGTTCTCCCAAAAGGAGAAGTACGCTAATCGGCTGATTGGAATACATAAAAACAGCATCACGCCAGCTACAATCAAGGCAGGAAGGTTCCTCCTTGATAAGTCTTCTTGTCTGATGCTCATTGCTGCCAGTACCGGGGCTAGGATGAAATACATAAGTATAGGAAACCCGAACTGAATCATCCTTCCTATCGATCTAGCAGGGAAATGTAGCACCCGCATCGGAATTATTGACACATATATAAGAATTATATAAACCAGGCTGGGCCTTAAAGTGATAGGCACCCTTCCGAGAGTTGCTTTGATGTCCTTTATGCTGCTTTTAATTAATAAAAACTTCATATTCACCCTTATTGATGTAATCCGTTATGTTTTCGGATATGTACCTATAGAACATAGTTTCAAGTACATAGTTTTTGAAATCCCATCCATCAACGGCGCCTCTTAACGTAAGCTAAGCGGCTTACGCAAGCGGCTTATATGCGTCATCAACATTGATGTGGCAATAACCACCTGGGTTCTTCTTCAAGTAGTCCTGATGATATTCCTCAGCAAGTACGTAGTTATCTAGTGGCTCAACCTCAACGGCAAGATTCTGACCAAAAAGAGATTCTTGTTCAGACATAATGCGATCAATGACAAGCAGGTCAGCATCGTTGGTGTAATAGATACCTGTGCGATACTGTCTACCAACGTCGTTGCCTTGCTTATTTACTGAGAGGGGATCAATAACCCTAAAGTAGTAACGCAGAATGTCATAGAGACTTACAACGGTCTCATCGTAAGTGACATGCACTGTTTCTGCGTGATCTGTTGCCTTCACCTCTTGATAGTTAGTATCCAAAGTTTTACCGTTTGCATAGCCAACGGTAGTTGCGGTGACGCCATTAATTCTGGAGAAG
This sequence comes from Atopobium sp., assembly GCA_018363825.1. Lineage (GTDB taxonomy): Bacteria > Actinomycetota > Coriobacteriia > Coriobacteriales > Atopobiaceae > Lancefieldella. The sequence goes on from JAGZNE010000014.1 coordinate 19,953, forward strand.
TACTCTTCAAGTCCCCAGAAGCATCCACCTGCTAAATAAATCTCTGCCATAAAGCCTCCTTAGGCCGAAATGCTGTTATAAAAGTTTGAAGTGGCTTCGCTTTACTTCAAAGACGCCTTCTTTACATAGAGAAGATATTACCGCGCTTAAGGCGCTTCTATCTACACCAAGATAATCAGCAAGTTGTTGGCGATTGTAGGGTATATCAAACTCCGACGAACCCGCAGCTTGCGAGCGAGTGTTCAGGTACGCCATCAATTTGCCACGTATACTCTTTGGAGCAGCATCTTGAATGCGACGACTCAGCATGATGTTTTTCTGTGCAATAGAAGCCATAAGGTTTCTGGTGATAATATCCACGCCGCCGCAGATATCACACGTTCTGGTAGTAATCTGTCGTAGGTCAAGCAGCAGAATTGCAGACGTCTCCGTGGCAACTACCGAGGTCAAGAGTGGCACGTTTCCAAGAGCTGCATATGCCTCTCCAAAGGTTTCTCCTGTATGGAAGGCTCCCATTACAGAGATGTTGCCCTGCGCATCTGATCCCTCAACATGAATAGCGCCGGAGACAACGATGCCAAACTGATGAGCTTTATCACCAGCACATAGAATAATCTCTCCAGGCTCATAAGTACGCACCGTCGCACGTAGATGCTTCAGCAAAGCCTCAAGCTGCTCTGGCTTTACACCCTTAAACACCACCGTATTGAGCAAAAACGAAGGCTTAATATCTTGTACGTTCATCAACGCTCCAAAAATTTCTCTACAAGAATCGTTTTGTTGTAATTACAACATACACTATTCCACATTCCTGCAATCATGAAACCCAGAAGAGCAAATCTCTTCTCGCTATAGGGTTTTATGGAGAGGAAAAATAGTGGATAACAAGATGTTCTGTTTCCAGTGCGAGCAGACTGCCGCTTGTACTGCATGTACCGGCGCTGCTGGCGTTTGTGGCAAGCCTTTTGACGTCGCGTTTGCTCAGGACGAGCTTACCGGCGCTCTGGTTGGCCTTTCTCGCACCGAGCTTGCTGCTGGCAAGCGTTCTAGCCGTGCAGATCAGCTGATTGTTGACGGTCTGTTTACCTGCATCACTAACGTCAACTTTGACAAGGGTGCTGTTGACGCAATTACCGCTCAGGTTCGTGACGAGAAGAACCGTCTAGCTGCAGAGGCTGGCGTAGAGCCTGTTGAGGATCTTCCACTTGGCGGCGTTTGGTCCGACAACGAGGACATTAGGTCCCTCAAGTCCCTCATTCTGTTTGGTATCCGTGGTATGGCTGCTTACGCTTACCACGCTCGCGTTCTTGGCAAGACTGATGACGCAGTTGACGCTTTCTTTGTAAAGGCTCTTGCAGCTCTTGCTACCGAGTCCTCTGTTGACGTTTTGCTGCCTCTTACCCTTGAGGTAGGCGAGGTCAACCTCAAGTGCATGGCTCTTCTCGACAGCGCAAATACCGGCGCTTATGGTACCCCAGTTCCAACAGAGGTTCCTCTGACTATTGAGCCTGGTCCTTTCATTGTTGTTTCCGGTCACGACCTTCTTGACCTCAAGATGATCCTTGAGCAGACCGAGGGCACTGGCGTTAACGTTTACACTCACGGCGAGATGCTCCCAGCTCACGGTTATCCAGAGCTCAAGAAGTATCCACAGCTCAAGGGCAACTTTGGTACCGCATGGCAGAACCAGCAGAAAGAGTTCAAGGACATTCCTGCTCCTGTTGTCTTCACTACTAACTGCCTCATGCCACCTCGTCCTAGCTACAAGGACCGCGTTTACACTACTGAGCTTGTTGCATTCCCAGAGCTCGTCCACATTGACGAGGACGCTAACGGTAAGAAGGACTTCAGTGCTGTTATCAAGCAGGCTCAGGAGCTTGGTGGATACGCTGAGGCTCAGGAGCTCACCGGTATCAACGGTGGCCACAAGGTAACCACCGGCTTTAGCCACGGTGCCGTTCTTGGCATTGCCGATAAGATCATCGACGCTGTTAAGCAGAGCGCTATCAAGCACTTCTTTGTTGTTGGCGGCTGCGACGGCGCTCGCCCTGGTCGTAACTACTACACCGAGCTTGTTGAGCAGACTCCTGCAGACTCCGTTGTCCTCACCGTTGCATGCGGTAAGTTCCGCTTTAATGACCTTGACCTGGGCACCATTGGTGGCATCCCTCGTATTCTTGACGTTGGCCAGTGCAACGACGCTTACGGCGCTGTTCAGATTGCAACCGCCCTTGCAAATGCATTCGACTGCGGCGTTAACGACCTGCCACTGAGCTTTGTTCTGTCTTGGTACGAGCAGAAGGCAGTTTGCGTCCTTCTGACCCTGCTTCACCTTGGCATCAAGAACATCAAGCTTGGACCAACCCTTCCTGCGTTTGTCAGCCCTAATGTCCTTAACATTCTTGTTGAGAACTACGGTATTGGCCCAATCGGCGATGCTTCCGAGGATCTTGCTCAGATGCTTGCCTAATTGGCGAGAAACCCCTCTAGTCCTTTCCTTAAAACGCCTCCTAGCCATGTGCTGGGAGGCGTTTTTATACTTACTAGTATCTTTTCAAAAAACTTGAATACTCTAGAATCTGCTCGCCAATTATAGTTTCATTGCTTAAGTTATAAAGAATAAAATCAGTAATCTTATCCCTATAAATAGTATCTTTTTTTGTAAAGTTTGAAGTGTTTGCTACAGCGTTCTCATTAAACAAATTCTGATATTGTTCTGCTGCAAGTCTCAATAGTAGCCTGGTTAATTTTTCGATCTTCTTTTCAACTTCGTCATATTCTTCATTTGCAAAAAATGAACCCCACACGAAGTTAGATGCAAAATATCCTTCACCTGATTCTTGGTATAGTTCGTCTACTGTGTAATCACCATTTACTATTGTATAAAGTAGACCGAATAGGCCCATCAACATGTATCTACCATTTCTTAAGACATCAGCTTCTGTTGGTTTTTTAATATTGTTCTTCAACGAATTTAATACTTTTGTATATACATTGTCGAAGCGAATTAGATCAGCGGCAAAGTCAGACTTGTCCTGATCCTTCAAGTATTTAAGTCTAAATACGCGTTTGTAGTAATCATCATTTTCAAAAAGCGACATCTTTGAACTACGGGCTTTTCCAGGCTGTTGATATACAAACGAAGTCATAATTTGAGCAAATTGATCATTAGCAATTTCAATATCAAATTTGTTCTTATCAACTTTTTTTGTGCCTTTCTTAATTGTCAAATTAATTCGATACTTATTTAAAAGATGTGCTTGTAAAGATATCATTTCATTAGAATTTGATTTTAGATCTCTAGGCGATATTGCTTTTTGTGTATTCGTCGCTTGAGCTATTTGTGAAAAAAATCTAGCGTTAACCTCACTTAAATCATCTATAGGCTCGCCATTTGATACAAGCTTACAAGGAATAAAAAATTCGTCATGATTATTTCCTTTATATGTTGATATCAAATATGTAGTTTGTCCGCCATTAACTATTGAGAAATTTTTAACTTTTAGACTTTTGCCTGAAAAACTAAAATCAGTGCAGACAATAGTTAATCCATTATTGAGAAACCAAAAATCAGAGCGACATTTATTAAGCGTATGGATGATTCCAGAATCAACTCCTTTAGACTTAAAATAATTTCTGATATTTAGATCAAATAGACCATCATTTGCTTTGCTGTTATACAAATTTATAAGTGATTTAGACGAGATATTTGCAAAGGCACCTTTGTATTTTTGGGAATTATATTGTAAATAGTTATTCGCTTCATCTATTTCAAATTTATACTCATCGACAGTACTTTTGCTTTCATAATGATGTTCAAGCTCTTCAGTCAATCCATTAAATGTGTAAATTGAAACTTCATCTGTAGTCAAATCTAATTGACCATCTGATGAAATTTTATTAGAAATAGCAATTGTGTTGTCAATTTTAGCGGTTGTACAAATGTAGTATTCAACATTGATATCAGATTCAGATTCAAAAGTATCTAAAGCTTCAGACAACGCTTTTTTTAAATTATCGTTATAAATCGAAAGGTTTGATGTTGATTTAAAGTTGTTAAGAGTAGATTTCATCTTTCTCAATTCTTCAACAACTTTATTAGGTTGTAAGTCATTAGTATTTTTTGATTGTCCAATAATTAATTTCTGTGTGTCTGAATCATCAAAAATTACAAAATCTATTCCGCCATCATCTTTACCGTCAGTTACACAAAATTCAATGTCCTTGAAATTTGTATCATAGAAATTCTCATCTGTAATTTTTAAGTCAAACGATTTAAATAATGAAACTAAAAAATAATCGAATGCATGATTTTCGTCTAGTGTGATGTTACGAGATTTTGCTACAGAAATAATTTTATCAATATGTTGTTTGATAATACTATCTTCAGAAACCATATACGCCTCCTATGTGCTGTTACACTCCGTTAAATTTTATATTTCAGTCTTTAGCAGATCTAGATCTATTTCGTAAACGGTACGCGAACTCCAAATATTCGATTTATTAAAGAACGTTCAAGAATGACGCTCTTCTCGATAACAGAATGTGGCATAATGCCACTGTCAAAGTAACAATTATTGTTAGTCATTAGTAGCATTTAACAGAGGGGTTTCTATGGCTAAAGTTGCAGTTATCGGTTGTACCCACGCAGGCGTTTTTGCCACTTCTTCAATCCTGGGTGCACACCCAGATTGGGAGGTCCACGTCTTTGAGCGCAATGACACGGTTTCCTTCCTGTCTTGCGGCATTGCTCTTTGGGTAGGTGACCACGTAAGCGATCCTAACAAGATGTTCTACAGCTCTCCAGAAGCCCTTGCAGAGGCTGGCGCTCACGTTCACATGACCACCAACGTCACTTCCGCAGACGTTAAGACCAAGCACGTTGCTTGGGAAGATCTCAAGACGGGCGAGACCTTTGAGGATGACTTCGACTACCTCGTAGTCACCACCGGCTCTAAGCCAATTGTTCCTCCACTGCCTGGCATCGATGGACCTCGCGTTCTTCAGTGCAAGAACTGGGGTGATGGCCGTCGCATTCACGACACTATGGCAGATTCCAAGTCCGCTATTGTCATCGGCGCTGGCTACATTGGTGCCGAGCTTGCAGAGCAGCTCTCTGAGCGTCAGAAGGCAGTCACACTTATCGACATGCTTCCTCGCGTTCTTGCAAAGAACTTTGACAAGGCAATCACCGATCAG
>JAGZNE010000105.1:0-2536 GCA_018363825.1 Atopobium sp.
GAATTCCGTACTGATATTCCTGTTTGCATTCCTTCTCCACCTGGTGATTGTTAAGTTGGTTCCTAACAAAAACTTTAAGAATGTTTACCTGACAGCTCACCTTGCACTTTTCCATGCATGCTTCATGGCTATTACGCTTCCAGGAATCCTGAACACAGATGACAGCGTTGTGATTATTGCAGTTGGTTCAATCCTCAACGCACTTTACTATGCACTTTCTCCTGCAATTACCAGAAAGCTTGCAAAGGAGTGGACGCAGGACGCAATTACTCTTGGTTTTATGGATCAGGTAGGTTCCGTTGTTGCTCACTTTGTTGGTAAGTTTGTTGGATCCTCTAACCCAGATGAAGATGCAGATAAGCTGAAGCTTCCTGAGTGGGCATCTATGTTTAGGGACAACACAGTAGTTCTGTTCTTCCTGATGCCAATTATCTTTGTTGGAATGGGTCTTGCTGTTGGTCAGGAGGGTATCGAGGCTCTGTCCGGTACCGGCCCTGAGGCTACTAACTGGATTCTGTGGCTGGTTATTCGTGCTTGGACCTTCTCTGCAGGTATTGTTATCCTACTTCAGGGTGTCCGTATGTTTGTTGGTTCTATTGTTCCTGCATTTAAGGGTATTTCTGACAAGTTCCTTCCTGGTGCTGTTCCAGCTCTGGATGCTCCAACGTTCTATCCATTCTCGCCAATGGGCGGAATGTTTGGCTTCCTTGGATCTTCAATTGGTGCAATTCTTGTATGCATTTTGACCATTGTTCTTCACGCTCCAGTCATTGTCTTCCCAAGCCCAATCATCATGTACTTTGACGGTAATGTCATGGGCGTCTTTGGTAACAAGGCTGGTGGATGGAAGGGTGCTCTTGCAGCAGGTCTGGTAACTGGTGCAATCACTTCTGCAGCAGCTATCCTGTTCTATCCATTGACCGGCGTAATGTTTGGTTCTGGCGTGACTTGGTCCAACATTGACTACGCACTGGTATGGATGCCTTTGATGTATCTGCTCAAGGCTATTAGAATGCTTGTACTTGGCGCATAGCCAGTCCTTTTAGGAGTTAATAATGAAACTTGTTGCTGTATGTGGTTTTGGCGTTGGATCTTCAATCATTGCCAAAATGAATATTGAGAGCATCCTTCAGAAGAGGAACAGGGAAGATATCGTTGTTGAGACTATCGACCTTGGTAGCGTTCAGGGTGCTGATGGCGATTATTACGTCACAACTAATGAGCTCTTTGATAACTTCCCTGATGGAATTAAAGAGCGCACTATTGTGCTAAATAACTTCATTGACCTTGCAGCTATTGAAAGCGCGCTAGAAGAGCGAATTGGTCTGTAGACACTCAACATTTGCATTCTTAAGGCACTCGTTATCGGGTGCCTTTTTTGTTTGAAGCTGTTTCTCACCGCCCTTCTCCACCCACCGATAAAACAACGCCGTTCATGTGAACCCCATCTGTTTGAACAGGTGGGGTTTCTCGTCAGACGTATAGTTTAAGTACTATGGGCTTGACGTGCGGGATCTTTGGACGTGCTGCGCCATTGGACGCGCGCAGGCACCATTGACCGCAGCATCATGTGACATGAGACATCAGCAGAATCGGGGCGAGAAATGCAAAAGTTACAAAAACGTTTTACGACGGCTTTGAACGTGTTCATGACGTTGGTGCTCTCGTTTGCACTGGTAGGGTGTAACGTATTCCCGTTTCTGCAGAACAACCCTGCCCAGCAAGCAACGCAGTCGTCAATCACAACGGGGGAAATCGAGGCAATTTACGAGCCCAAGTTTGGCGGCAGCTACCTGGATATCACCATCGATGAGTTCAATAACCTGGGCTTTGAGTATGGCGACAGCGTGGACGTTACGTTTAGTAACGGATACAAGCTCTCCGATATTCCGTACTACAACGGCTATTACACCAAAACCAACGAGCCCCTGGTTGTTGCATATCCGGGCTACCCTTACGTCTATGTATGCGTAAATAATGGTGAGCCTCTGTGGGAAATCGCTGGTCTTAAGCATGGAGATACGGCCACGGTGACGCTCCACGAGAAGCAGAAGTACGCAACGGTTCAGAAGGCCCTGGATGCAACGTACACCAATAATCGCTCCGACTACTCAAGTGACGAGGTCTTTGCCAATTTCCGTCCCATGAAGGGTGGAAATCTTGCCGAGGGCGTGATGTATCGCTCAGCGTCGCCTATTGATAACCAGAACAATCGCGCACCTTACGCGGCAGATCTTGCCCAGAGGTGTGGCGTGCAGTTTATCCTGGACCTCGCGGACACCAATGAAGAGATTCAGGGCTATTACCAGAATGCGGACTACGATATTACGTGGCACAAAAGCCTGTACGACGCAGGGAATGTTGCGGCTCTTGACCTCAACGCCAATTACCGTGGCGGCCAATATGCTTATCGCCTGGTAGCGGGTCTGCGCGAGATAATTCTGCATAAGGGGCCCTACCTTATTCACTGCACCGAGGGTAAGGATCGTACGGGCTTTGTCTGTGCTCTTCTCGAGGCACTTTGCGGCGCATCCTA
>JAGZNE010000015.1:0-23414 GCA_018363825.1 Atopobium sp.
CAGACATGGCGAGAAAACCCGGCAAATAGCTCAGATATGGTGAGCTTTTCCGGCAAATCGTTCAGACATGGCGAGAAAATCAGGCGCGTCGTGACCTCAACTGTGCGCGCCGTGACCTCGACCGGTCGTGCTCCCAGCGAAATTCTCGCCAAAAGAAAACCCCGCACATCCAAAAGGACATACGGGGTCTAGCTATCTAGCTGTAATGAAATTGCTCAGTGCAAACCGAAGTTACTCAGCGAGAGCCTTCTTAGCGATCTCTGCAAGATCTGCGAAGCCCTGCTCGTCAGAGTAAGCAATCTCTGCGAGAACCTTGCGGTCAAGCTCAACACCAGCGAGCTTGAGGCCGTGCATGAACTTGCTGTAAGAAAGGTCATTGATGCGTGCTGCAGCGTTGATACGCTGAATCCACAGTGCGCGGAAATCACGCTTCTTGTTACGACGGTCACGGTAAGCATACTGACCAGAATGCTGTGCCTGCTCCTTCATACCACGGAAGGTACGAGAGGAAGTTCCGTAATAACCCTTTGTGCGCTCGACGAGCGTCTGACGCTTCTTGCGACCAGCAACTGCGCGCTTAACTCTTGCCATATCTAATCACTCCTTGTTATTTGATCTGGTGGGTGGCGCGCTTAGTTCTTAGCGCCCATACGCTGAGAAACTACTGCTGCATCGCCAGCGGAAAGAACAGCTTCTTTACGGAAGCCACGAATACGCTTCTGGGACTTCTTGGTAAGAATGTGGCTCTTAAAAGCCTTAGCACGCATAATCTTGCCAGTACCGGTGCGGCGGAAACGCTTAGCCGAACCCTTGTGCGTCTTCATCTTAGGCATACTACTTCTCCTCCTGTGTGGTGCCATCCTCAGCACCCTCGGGCTTCTCGTCAAACGCTCCCTTGATTGGAGCAACGAGCATGTGCATGTTACGGCCTTCAATGAGCGGTTTCTGCTCAATTGTGGCAAAAGGCTTCAAATCTTCAGCAAGGCGATCAAGTACAATACGGCCCTGCTCTGGGTGAGCCATCTCGCGTCCACGGAACATGATGGTGATCTTGACGCGTGCTCCCTTCTTGAGGAAGCGCAGTACGTGACCCTTCTTGGTCTCGTAATCGCCCACATCAATCTTTGGACGGAACTTCATCTCTTTGACTTCGATCTTGACCTGGTTCTTGCGAGCTGCCTTGGCCTTGCGAGCCTGCTCATACTTGAACTTACTGTAATCAAGAATCTTGCATACAGGAGGCTCGGCATTTGGAGCAATCTCTACGAGATCAAGACCGTGCTCACGAGCTCTCTTCATTGCATCATTGACGCCAAAAAGACCAAGCTGACTACCATCAGCGTCAATCAGACGGCACGTGCGAGCAGTGATTTCCTCATTGATGCGAGGACCATCGTTCTTGGCTATCTTGTACACCTTCCCTCTTGGACAATTGCTTGTCCGCCAATAAAAAACCCAGTGCACAAGCAACTGGGAGACAATACGCACAGGTAACGTGCGAAGGTTAAATTGTCTGACCAGACAGCTGCTTTTGCGCTGTGTAGGTGGGGACTCACGTTCAATCCCGCTTCAAAAGTACCTTGTAAGGTTACCTCTAACAAGAAGACATTACAAGTACCAAGTTAGATATGACGAGAAATTCACATCTAGCTTAAACTTTTAGCTGGTGCCCGAGGTGGGACTTGAACCCACACGAGTTTCCTCAAAGGTTTTTGAGACCTCCGCGTCTGCCATTCCGCCACTCGGGCTAAAAAGTTTGCATAGGTACTATACCGCACCTATGCAAATCTGTCTTGCTAAATCATCAAAGTTATAGCTGATTTAATCCTGTAAGAATGGATTAGTTGCTAACTCTGCCTCAAGAGACGTTTGATTTCCATGTCCTGACAAAATAATGGAGGTTGGATCAAGCTCTGTCTTGATGCGGTTCAAAGAAGCCTTAAGCGTTTCAAAGTTGCCGCCTGGAAGGTCTGTTCTTCCTGCAGAACCCTGGAAAAGCGTATCGCCTACAAAAACGGCGCCAGTAGCAGTTCCCTCTCCCACCAAAACAATGCCGCCAGGAGTGTGACCAGGAGTTTCCATAATTTTGAACTGTGCAGTTCCAACAGAGAGAACATCTCCCTCGTGGAGAAAACCGTCTGGCTCTGGAGCATCATCATAAATCTCGTTTGAGTTATGAGCTCTCTGTGCAAGCTCATTATCTGCCTCGTTGATTAGGTACTGAGCGCCAGGCACAGCAAGCTTCAGAGCCTTAACGCCGCCAACGTGATCAGCATGGCCGTGAGTAGCAACAATGTACTTAAGCTCAAGGTTCAAGAGCTGTGCAGCAATCTCTGCACCCGATGCACCGGCATCAATAATCATGCACTCATTACCAGAAACGTAAATGTAGCAGTTAGTCTCAAGAGGACCTACTTTAAAGACACCAATCTGGTCTTTTGCGTGATGGCAACCACCGTGACCGTGATGGCCGCAGCAGCCACCGTGACTGTGCTCACCGTGGCCATGCTCGCCATGATGACCGCAGCAGCCACCGTGTCCGTGCTCTTCCTCGTGATTATGGCCGCAAGAGCAGCCCTCATTTTGATTAGCCATAAAGTCTCCTTCTCATCTGATTAGCGCCTTCACCTGGCATAATACGACGAGCGTCGTAGACAGAAGGCACGCGAGTTACAAATGCAAATAAGGTATCAAGCAAGCTGGTATCAGAGATAGAAACCAAGAAACGCATACGTACTACGCCCTGCTCACCCACTTGTGTAGCTGCAGAAAGAATGTTTGCACCAGCGTCAGACAGCGCAACCGTGACGTCCTTAAGAAGGCCCATACGATCCGTTGCCTCAACGACAATCTCTACCCTAAACTCAGTAGCGCCGCTGGCATCCCAAGAAACAGGGATGATACGCTTTGGATCGTTGAGCAGGTCTTTAACGTTAGGGCAATTGGCGCGGTGAACAGAAACACCGCGACCGCGTGTAATGAAGCCCACAATATCGTCACCTGCAACAGGATTGCAGCAATGTGCAAGATGAACAAGCAAATCTGGATCGCCGTTTACCACAACGCCGCAGTTAGACTTCTTGGGACGACTACCTTTAGCGGTACGAGAAATAACGTAGGAGCGAACCAAAGGTTGATCGTTTGCAATTGCCTTGTTCTTCTCCTGAAGGCGTGCCGCATTACGCTCTTGCTCAGTAACAACCTCAGGTTTTTTCTCTTCCAAAATCTCGCTTACGCGATTGACAACCTGCTTAACAGACTGATTACCTGCACCAATTCCCGCAAACAGGTCGTCTACGCTGCGATAATCAAACTGCTCGGTGAGCTGATCAAGCGCCTTAACCGTACGCGTAGCGCTGATGCCATAGCCACGCTTGCGCAGCTCTTTTGCAAGCTCAGAACGACCGCGCTCGGCATCGTCAGACTTGTTCTCTTGCGAGAAATACTTGCGAATCTTTGCACGTGCAGACGGCGTTTTTACAAGCGTCATCCAGTCGCGAGAAGGGCGAGCGTTCTTGTTAGTCAAAATCTCAATGCGGTCACCCATCTGAAGCGTATGCGTCAGTGGGACTACGGAGCCATTAACGCGCGCACCAACACAGTGATTGCCCACCTCGGTGTGAACAGCGTAAGCAAAGTCCAGAGGTGTTGAATTGACGCGCAAGCTCATGACCTCGCCCTTTGGCGTGAAGACAAAAATCTCATGCTCAAAGAGGTCTACGCGCAGGTTATCTAAGAACTCGTGGGGATCATCAATATCGTCTTCAACAGCCCAGTCAAGACTGCGGCGAATCCAGTTGATAGTTGAGTCAATAAGCTTGTCTTCAGAGGACATCTTACCCTTTGAATTGCCCTGCTCCTTATACAGCCAGTGAGCAGCAATACCGTACTCGGATGCCTCGTGCATCTCGGCGGTTCTAATCTGAATCTCAATAGGGCGACCATCAGGGCCAATAACTGTTGTGTGTAAGGACTGATAGAGATTTGCCTTTGGCGTTGCAATATAGTCCTTAAAACGACCAGGCATTGGATGCCATAGCGCATGGATAGCGCCAAGTGCTGAATAGCAATCGCCTACAGAGTTTGTAATTACGCGCAAGGCGATAAGATCGTAGATGTTGGAGAACTCTCTGCCCTTGCGGACCATCTTTTGATAAATGGACCACAGGTGCTTAGGACGTCCCGTAATCTGGAAGTCAGTAAGACCGGCAGCATTAAGCTCATCTGTCAGAGTCTTTTTAGCGTTGTTGAGGTCATTCTCTCTTTGTGCACGAGAGTCAGAGACCATGCGCGCAACACGCTGGTACTCCTCTGGTTCAAGCCAAAAGAAAGACAAATCCTCAAGCTCCCACTTAACCGAAGAGATGCCCAAGCGGTCAGCAAGTGGTGCATACACGTCCATGGTTTCTCGCGCCTTAAACAGACGACGATCCGGTGGAAGTGCTGCCAGCGTACGCATGTTATGAAGACGGTCAGCAAGCTTGATGATAACAACGCGGATGTCCTTTGACATGGCAAGGAACATTTTGCGCAGGTTAAGCGCTTGTTTCTCGTCCATTGAACTGACTTCGATGGACGTAAGTTTTGTGACGCCGTCAACAAGCTCAGCCACTGACTCACCAAAGCGAGAAGAAATTTCATCTAGTGAGGCAGACGTATCTTCTACGGTATCGTGCATAAGGGCAGCGCAGATGGTGTCTTCATCCATATGAAGATCGTGCGCAAGAATAAGGGCCACTTCAACTGGGTGGTTGATATAAGGCTCGCCAGAACGACGGCGCTGATCTTTGTGATAGTCAGCAGCAAAGGCATATGCAGCAGCAATCTTTGCCTGGGCTTCCTCAGGTAAATATGTACGCACGGCTCCCTCAAGCAGGCGGTAATTATCCGCGCCTGGCGCCTTGGCCTCTTTTGTGGTCCTCTCGTCACTCATCAGAGGACTCCCTTCCCCCATCAAACGTTGAACCAATTTCTGGAACGATGGGTTTTGTTATAGCATCTGCCAGCTCATCTGGTGAAGCAGAAAGTACCCACTGAGCAAATGATTCAAACTCAGTGTGCGCTTTAAGCCCCTCAGCGTAGCGCGCAGACTCCAGCAAGTCCATGTGCGAAGCTTGACTATTGACGGAGATTGTTCGCGTTTGATCAAATCCTTCAATGCTAATAAACCCTAGCTCAGCAAAAACGTCAAGTGCAACACGAACGGTTTGCTCGTCAGCCTTAGATCGCGGGTCAATTTCTAGCGCCATCTGCGCAATATCTTCATCGGTAAGTGCTGAATCAGCTGTCTGAGCACCAAGCTTTGGCTGCAGTGCCGTAAGCGCGCGGTAGACAGCTACCAGGGCTTCTCGCTGTGGTGCATGAGAAGAAAGAATGCGCTCGTTAACACGCATGTCATGCGCATCAAATAGCATCTGAATTACAGAAGGCTTACCGTCTCTACCTGCGCGTCCGCTCATCTGATTGAAGGCAACGCGACCAAACGGCAGGTGATACAGGATAACCTGGCGAATATCAGAGATATTGACGCCTTCGCCAAATGCACTGGTAGCAATGATGCAACAAACGTCTCCACGCCTAAAAGCGCGTTCAACGTTCTTGCGTATCTGAGGTGTTAGACCCGCATGATAGAACGCAATCTTATGACCAAGTTCTGGAATACGATGGCGTAGCATACGCGTCAATGCCTGCGCTTGCTCCCTTGAATTGACGTAGACAACCGTTTTTGTGCCATCTGACACAAGAGAAAGCAGCGCACATTCCCTATCCTTAGCACCGCGAAGGTCTTTGAGCTCTTGGTTAGTACGAGCTGTTTTATCTTTGTATACATGCTCTGTTTCAATGGAGAGAAGCTCACAGATGTTCTGAGCCGACTTCGTGGTAGCCGTAGCTGTTGTGGCAAGTACCTGCGGACTCCCAAGCATTTTTAGTACCTGTGGCATGTGTGCATAAGCAAGTCTACCCTCAGAAGCATTCATGCCCACGTGATGTGCCTCGTCAAACACTACAAATGAGATGTTTTGCGCCTTGGCAAATTGATCAGCGTGGAGCGAGAAGAACTCTGGAGTAGTCAGCACAATATCAAGCTCATTGTTTGTCATGCGAGCAAACAGGTCTTCTCGGCTGGAAAGGTCTGTTTCTCCGTTGAGCACTTCGACAGAAATTCCTAGAGGCTCAAAGGTGTTTTTTATGCTTTGAACCTGGTCGTTAATGAGGGCGCGCAGCGGATAGACAAACACGCTCATTTTATGTTGCAGCAACGCAACACGAGCAGCATGAACCTGGAAGATAAGCGATTTACCTCTACCTGTTGCCATAACAGAGAGACAAGACCTTCCTTGAGAGAGAACCTCTAGTGTTTTCTTTTGCAGAGGCAAGAGCTCTCTTGAACCAATCATGGACGTGACTAGGGTCTGGGTAAGCTCCTCAGAAGAAAGACTCTCCAGCTCACGGCGCTTTTGCTGCGCCTGTTCTTGGGAGGCCTCATCAGCTTCTGTAGTCTCCTTGGTAACCACAAGGGGCAAGTCAGCAGCGCTGCCGAGAAGATCTGCTTCAATGGGGCCGTCATCTTCATCGGTAAAGTCTCTGTAGAGAATATCTCTGACCATGAGTTTTGGCTTAGTTCTACCCTGCCAGGTCTCGTTAACTGCTTCAAAAATTAAATCAACAGCACCGTCATACTCAGCTGCTGCCTCAACATGAGGCGTTCTAAACATGATGGATGAAATTGAAGAGATACCGTTTGAAGCCATAAAGCAAAGATGAGCTCCGCCTGCACCAACACGTGAGCGATTCTTCATCACTACACCCTTGACGCCAAAGAGCGGTTTTTTATTACCCTGACCAAACGGCTGCAGGGCCTCAAGGGCGTCAATGGAGTTGATGGTAATTTCATCAAGGTTTACTAGTGCTGTAACTTCTCCTGAAGCCTCAAACTCTTCTTCTGGAAGCTCTGCCATAACCTTTGATAAACGCTTTCTAAATGCGTCAATCTTTGCTGTTTCTACCGTTACGCCAACAGCCCCTTGGTGGCCACCAAAACGGACGGTAAGGTCTGCACACTGTTCAACGGCGTGGAATAAATCAACGGAGCCAACAGAGCGGCCAGAACCGCGAGCAACTCCATCTTGGATGGTAAACAGAATGCAAGGCACGTGATAGCGATTAACAATTCTTGAAGCAACAATGCCCTTTACGCCCTCATGCCAACCCTCTTTGGCAAGCACAATTGCATGGCCGCCGTCGTAAATTTCTTTTGCCTGCTCAAGTGCTTCATCGGTAAGCTTTGCCTCAATAGCACGACGCTCAGCATTAATCTCTTCTAACTTGCCGGCAAGAATCGTTGCCTCTTCAGCGTCTTCTGTAAGAAGAAGGTCAAGCGCAATATCAGTAGTACCCATGCGCCCTGCTGCATTAAGGCGAGGAATAATAGAAAACGGCAGATTATCTGCAGAAATCTGGGTAATATCTTGACCAGCAACAGCCGCTAGAGCCACAAGACCTGGACGAAGACCTTTCTGGAGACGCTTAACACCTTCAGAAACCAGCGCACGATTCTCTTTGTTGAGCATCATCATGTCAGACAGTGTGCCCAACATAGCAACATCAATGTAATCAAGCCAAAGCTGAGGCTGATCTTGAAGCTGCCCTAAAACCTGCACCAGCTTAAGGGCAACGCCTGCACCAGCAAGTTCTCTAGAAGGACAATCTTCAACAAGCTTTGGATCAGTGACTGGAACACCTTGGGGCACCAGATCTGCGGGCTCATGATGATCGGTAACAACAACATCAAT
The DNA here is from genome assembly GCA_018363825.1 of Atopobium sp. Lineage (GTDB taxonomy): Bacteria > Actinomycetota > Coriobacteriia > Coriobacteriales > Atopobiaceae > Lancefieldella. The sequence goes on from JAGZNE010000015.1 coordinate 7,794, forward strand.
CCCCTGATGCAAAAGCCAAGCAACCTCTTGAGCAGCAGCAATGCCATTGTCTACCGTAATAATTAAATCTGGCTTCCTATCCTGCAAAACTCTTGCAAGAGCCTCTTTAGAAAGTCCGTATCCCTCACCAAAACGATGTGGAATATACGGCAAAACATCTGCTCCCAATCGACGTAAAGCCAGCGTAAGCAAACATGTTGAGCTCATTCCGTCAACATCAAAATCACCAAAAACGGCAATCTTTTTATGCTCAACAATTGCCTTATGAACATGGGCGGCAACCTCAGCCATTCCAGGAATACACTGTGGATCAAGCCAATCCCTTTGCAAGGATGGCGAGAGAAACTCTTGAGCTGTGGCTACATCAGTAAATCCACGTGCTACTAATACACGAGCAACAAGTGAAGTAACGTGCAATTCTTTTTTAAACAGCGACTCTAGATATACGTCTTGTGTAAGAACACTCCAACGAGTGCTTTTCTCGATGCCGGGCATCATGTCCTCTTTTCTGTGGCGGCAGAGCCAGCCAGGGGCACCTTGGGCACCCGCGAATGTTTATCTCTTTCATTCTACCCGTGTCACCGGACAAAAAATGACTAGCCCACAAATTAGTGAGCTAGTCATAAAAAAATTAAATCAAACTTACTTGAGAAGGCCTATTGAGCAGGTCTATCAAGAAGACGGGTTTCTCGCCAGGCGAACTTAGAAATCAACCACGCCGTCAGAGTTTTCCCACTCCTCAACAAAATCGCTGTACGTACCTGCGAGAATTGCCTCGCGTGCCTGGCGCATCAGCTCAAGCAAGAAGTAAATATTGTGCATAGAAAGCAGCTGTCCACCCAGCATCTCATGCTGCTTGACCAGGTGATTGATGTACGCACGAGAATAACCGCCCGTACAGACAGGACAGGTACACTGAGCATCAATAGGACCCGCGTCGGCGAAGTACTTAGCGTTCTTGAGGTTCATGCGGCCCTCGTGAGAAAACGCGGTGCCCATACGAGCGGTGCGCGTTGGAAGCACGCAGTCAAACATATCAATGCCACAAGCAACACCACGGATAAGCGTGGACGGATTACCAACGCCCATCAAGTAGCGAGGCTTGTTACGTGGCATGTAATCGGCGCAAAGTGGCGCCAGCGTCTCAAACATAACCTCGTGAGGCTCTCCAACGGAATAGCCGCCAATGCCATAACCGGGGAAATCACCAATGGACTCAAGATGCTCAATTGAGCGCTTGCGCAAATCAAGATGCATGCCACCCTGAACAATGCCAAAGAGCGCCTGATCAGGACGGGTATGAGCCTTAAAGCACCTCTCGGCCCATGCGCTTGAAAGCTCAACTCCGCGCTCAACTTTTCTGCGCTCGGCAGGATAGCCTACGCACTGATCAAGCTGCATAACAATGTCTGCACCAAGGTTCTGCGCAATCTGCATATTAGTTTCTGGCGTCCAGTACGACCATGCACCGTCGTAATCTACTGCACGGAATTTAACGCCCTCGTCAGAGAGCTTCATGAACTCCTTGTGACTAAAGACCTGGAATCCGCCTGAATCCGTCAGAATTGGTCCATGCCACTGCATAAAGTCATGCAAGCCACCCATCTGTGCAACCAGCTCATCTCCTGGGCGCTGAGACAGATGGTACGTATTTGCCAGAATAATTTTGGCGCCAAGGTCACGAACGGTATCGGTCATCAAACCTTTAACAGTTGCCTTAGTACCAACCGGCATAAAAATAGGCGTTGGAATATCACCATGAGGCGTATGGAAGATGCCGGCGCGTGCATGCGTCTTAGGATCTTCGGCGAGAAGTTCGTAGGTAAACCAAGAATCTTCTTTTTTCTCTGCCCAATTTTCTGTGTGTACGCAGGAAATGTTGGTGGTAAAACCCTGTGCTTTTTTGGAGCCGTCTGGCATGTAACCTCGATTACAACGTGCGGAGAGCATCAACCAAAGCTGTCTTGCCCTCTGTTTTCTGGTCCTTCATTTTTATCACACGTGCAGGACATCCCGCTACCACGGCGTTTGCTGGAACGTCCTCAACTACCACAGCACCTGCTGCAACAACAGCGCCCTCTCCAACACGAATGCCCTCGATAACCACAGCATTTGCGCCGATAAGAACGTTGTCTTCAACAATAACTGGAGTAGCAGATGCAGGCTCAACAACACCAGCAAGAACAGTACCAGCACCAATGTGGCAGTTCTTACCAACGGTTGCACGTCCACCAAGAACAGCGCCCATGTCAATCATGGTGCCCTCACCAATAACAGCACCAATGTTAATAACAGCACCCATCATAATGACGGCATTGTTACCAATCTCAACGCGCTCACGAATCAGTGCACCTGGCTCAATACGTGCGTTTACGTCCTTCATGTTAAGCAGAGGAACGCCGGAGTTTCGACGGTCATTCTCGATATCAAAATACTCAAATGCGTCTGCATTCTGATCAACAACACTCTTAAGCTCGGACCAATCGCCAAAGACCACCTTTGAGGTGCCCTCTCCATACACGCGAGAAGATCCGTAAGACACAGAAGCTCCCTCGCGTTCTTTAACGTACAGCTTAACAGGGGTCTTCTTCTCTGAAGTGGCAATGTAATTAATAATTTCCTGGGCGTCCATGCACGTCCTTTCTCAATCAAACAGATGCTGACTTATACAGGTCAGCACATGCGGTTATCCAAAAATCAACTCTTCAAAGGTATAAAAACCTGGAGCTTTTGTAAGCAATCTCTCAGCACACGCAACGGCACCGTTCACAAAAATCTGACGTGATGTTGCGCGATGAGTCAGGCACACTTCCTCATCCTGTCCAAAGAAATGCACCTCATGAGTGCCGGCCACCGTGCCGCCTCTGAGGGCAAACACGCCAATCTCGTCCTTAGTGCGCGCTCCACAGAAACCCTCGCGGCCGGAAACAACGGGGCGAGTTCCCTCTGGATCAATGGCAGATAGCAGCAGCTTTGCTGTGCCGGACGGAGCGTCAACCTTCTGGTTGTGGTGCGTCTCCACAATCTCGGTATCCCAGCCATCAAGCGCCTCAGCAGCCATAGCTACCGCGCGTCTCAACACGGCAACGCCCACCGAATAGTTTGCCGCGTGAATCACCGGCACACTCTCCCCCAGCTGCTTCAACTCTGAAAGCTGCTCTGGCGAGAAACCCGTGGTACCAGAAACAAGTGCGCACCCGCGCTCACGCACAAAGCCGACAACAGCCTCAAAAGCAGCAACGCCAGAGAAATCCACAACCACATCAGGCGTCTGTGCAACGGAGCTTAGCTGATTGATATTCTCGTGACCAAACGCACCAAGTACCTCAAAGCCGTGAGCAATCAGGGTTTGCTCAATGAGCTTTCCCATCTTGCCGGTACCAATTACTACTGCACTAGGCATCAAGAAGACCAGCCTTTCTCATAGCGTTTTCAAGCACCTCGGCGTGCTCATCAGTCATCTTCCACAGAGGTAGACGATAATTTTCTTCCATAAGTCCCACACGAGCCAGCGCGGCTTTTACTGGAATTGGATTAACCTCGCAGAAGAGGGCGTGTACCAGGTCAAGATACTGAAGCTGCAGCTCACGAGCAAGAGAGACCTCTCCGCGGTGCCATGCAACTACCAGGTCATGAACCATCTTTGGATCAAGGTTAGACCAAACAGAAATGACACCAGAAGCACCAAGAGAAAGCAGAGGCACAATCATGTCGTCATTTCCAGACCACATAGTAAAGTCATCGCTCAAATAACGAGCAACCTTTGTTGCGTATGAAATATCTCCAGAAGCCTCTTTAATGCCCCACGCATTTGGATGTGCCGCAAGCCTCTGAACATTGCGCTCAGAAATAGAACAACCCGTTCTACCAGGAATGTTATACAAAATACAAGGAACATCAACGCGGTCGAGTACATACGAGAAGTGCTGGTAGATGCCCTCTTCGTTACTCTTGTTGTAGTAAGGAGTAATCAGCAGCAGACCATCAACACCTGCCTTCTCTAGAGCCTCTGCTTTGCGTAAAGACTCAGCAGAAGAGTTGGAGCCAGCACCGCCAATAACAGGAACTCTGCCCTGAGCTCTGGCAAGGATTGCCTTAACTACCTCGATGTCCTCCTCATCTGTCATGGTTGAGGACTCGCCGGTAGTACCAAGAGCGAGAATACCGTCAATTCCTTGCTCAATCTGGAAGTCTACAAAGCGCTTAAGTGCCTCGAAGTCAACATTTCCCTGAGCATCAAATGGGGTTACTAAAGCGGTGATTGCACCAGTCAAATTCTTCATGTCCATAGTTTTTCTCGCCCTCTAACGTGTGGTGTTTATAGTTGTTTGTTGTGCCAGATCAGAAAAATCGGAGCCATCAAATGCAAGCGTTGCAAAGTAATCGGCCTCTGTCTCAGCACGCCGAATAAGCTGCACGGATCCGTCTTCTAGAAGCAGCAGCTCAGCGGAGCGCAGACGGCCGTTGTAGTTATAGCCCATCGAGAAACCATGAGCGCCTGTATCATGAATGAACAAGAGGTCACCCACAGCAACCTCTGGGAGCTGGCGGTTCTTTGCAAACTGATCGTTATTCTCGCAAAGCCCGCCTACAACGTTGTACGTATGAGTTGCAGGAACGCCCTCTTTGCCCATAACAGTGATGTGATGGTAGGCGTCATAGATTGCAGGACGCATAAGGTTTGCCGCACACGCATCTACGCCTAGGTAGTGGCGGTACGTCTCTTTTTGGTGCAAAACGCGGGTAACAAGCGCACCAGCGGGACCCAAAAGCCAGCGTCCAAGCTCAGTGTAAATGGCAACGTCTCCCATACCTGCGGGAACTAAGACCTCTTCAAAGGCTTGCTTTACACCCTGACCAATGGCTAAGACATTAGGCTCAACCTGGTCTGGCTCATACGCCACACCAATGCCACCAGAAAGATCAATAAATTCAATATGAATATCAAGCTCTCTGTGCAGCTTAACGGCAAGCTCAAAAAGGACGCGCGCAAGGTTTGGATAGTAATCTTCCTCCTGTGCGTTACTAGCTAGGAAAGCATGGAGGCCAAACTCAGTGACACCTTTAGTCTTAAGATACGCAAACGTCTGGAAAAGCTGCTCTTCTGTCATGCCAAACTTAGCATCATCGGGATTTCCAATAATGCCGTTTTGCGACTCAAACACACCGCCAGGATTAAGGCGTGCACACATGACCTGAGGCATGTTGCTTCCCACCGCTTCTTCAAGCGTTGTAAGCATATCGCCACCAGCGTCTAAGTTAATAATGGCTCCAAGCTCATGAGCGCGAGCAAAGTCAAGCACCGTAGTGTCGTTTGACGAGAGCATAATGCTTTGACCGGTGACTCCACAGGCTTTTGCAAGGGTGAGCTCTGTGGCATTTGCACAGTCACAGCCACAACCAAGCTCTGCCAGCAATCTCACAATGTAAGGATTTGGCGTAGCCTTAACCGCAAAGTACTCTTTAAAGCCAGCGTTCCAGCTAAAAGCCTCTTGTAACAGCTTTGCACGGCGAACAACCTCTGCCTTGTTATACAGATGAAATGGCGTTGGATACGTCTTAGTGATTACCTCTAGGGCATCTACAGAAACAAACGGTTTCTTACTCAAAGCTCCCCCTCAAATTGGGGGCGCAATACACCGTCAAAGTAGCACCCCCGAAATCTCGGACAGTCTTGCATGTATTTCATACAAGCCCACCTGACAACCACGCCTGATTGCCAAGTTCGGCGAACCTCGCCTCCTTCTGGGGTCACTGCCTGCCGACTAACCCAGAACCCATCGTGCTCGCTCCTCTATTGACAGTAAAACCCTACCACAGAAAGGTCTGCATTTGGGCTAGTTTTGTTCTTCTCGCAAAGTATTAACAAAAGTTTTAAGGCGAGAAAGACCTTCTGTCAGATTCTTGTCAGATGCAGCGTAACTAATACGCACATAGCCCTCAGCGCCGAAGAAAACGCCAGGTACCAGTGCTATACCAAACTCCTTGATTGCTCGCTCACAAAACGCCTCAGAATCAAGGGCAAATTCCTTGATTGATGGGAATGCGTAGAAGGCACCTTCTGGCTCTTCAACAGGAAGATTCATCTCTGCAAGCGCAGAAAGAACAATCTGTCTGCGATTTTTATAATTTGTACGCATAGGCGTAACGTCATAAGAAAGCGCAGAGACAGCTGCAGGCTGAAGAAATGAGGGGACGGAAGCCACAAGCTGAGCATGGACTTTTCCGATATCTGCCGCAAGCTCGTCAGAAGTGGCAACCCAGCCAAGTCTCCAGCCCGTCATCGCCCATGGTTTGGAGAAACTATTTGTCACAATGCAGCGATCAGACAAATCTGGGTAGAGCTCAACAAAACGTGGAACATCCTCAACATAGGCAAGCTCTCTATAAACGTCATCACACATCACATAAAAGTCGTGTTCACGAGCAAGATTAGCTACCGCATCAAGCGACTCTTTTGTATAAACACATCCCGTAGGATTGTTGGGAGAAGTCAAAACAATAAGCTTTGTCTTGTCTGAAATTTTTAACTTGAGCTGCTCTGGATCAATCTGGAAATGATTGGTGCTGGTATCAAGCGGCACAACTACACCACGATTAAGCTGGCAGAGCGTTCTGTATACCAGATACGCTGGTTCAGGAATAATAACCTCGTCACCTGGATTCATAAGGGTCAGCATAGTTGCAGAAATGGCTTCCGCAGCTCCCACGGTAACGACAATACCGTCTGGACCAACCTTCATACCACGAGCAGACTCCCAAGCAGCAATAGCCTCCCTAAGCTCAAGAGTACCAACGTTGGGTGGATAATGCGTGTTTCCAGCTTCAAGTTCTCTGTCTACTAAGTTACAAATAGGAGCTGGAGTGTCTTCTCCCGGCTCTCCAATAGTTAAAGAAATACATCCTGGTGTTGCAGCAGCAAGTGCCGAGAAACGCCTGATTCCAGAGGGTTTGAAAAGCTCTAGTGTTGTATTTCTTGATAGCGACATACAAACTCCTCAAAGTAATTTCAATCCATAATAGGTATCATTTAAATCATACGACACTTGATTGATACGAGGTTCGCATGAAAAGAGTTTTGTCTCTTGGCCTTAAGCTTATTACTGGCCTTCTAAAAAGGGTTCTTGCACCACTTTTCAAATTTGTAGGCGGGCTTTTTGTTCTAGCTTTACTGGTTATTGGTGGATATGCCCTCTACCTGCAGCTTAATTACTATCGCATTCCTGACAATACTCCTGTATCCAATCAAGGTGCTTCTCCTGAGGCTACAACTGTACAGGTAGGCCAAACCTATACTGCTTCAACCTACAACATTGGCTTTGGTGCTTACACCCCTGATTACACCTTCTTTATGGATGAAGGCATCATGCAGGATGGCACACGCACCGTGGGAACTCACGGCCGTGCTGTCAGCAGAAACTCCGTGCTTTACACCACAAACGGTGCCCTGAACACCGTTTCTTCTCTGAATGGTGGTGCAGCTCCTGACTTTATTCTTTTCCAAGAGATTGATACTTCATCTGACAGAAGTTGGCATGTGAATCAAGTTTCTGAAGCAGAGAGCCGCTTTGGATCCTATGCATCGTATTTTGCGCAGAACTTCCACACTGCGTTTCTCGCCTATCCACTCACTGAATTTCACGGTACTTCTAACTCGGGAATTCTTACGCTTTCAAACGTACTTGCTTCTAGCGCAACTCGTCGTACCTACCCCATTGATGAGTCATTCCCAACAAAATTCTTTGACCTAGACCGTTGCTTTATGATTACACGCTACCCTACCAGCGATGGTCATGAGCTGGTACTTATTAACAGCCACATGTCTGCCTACGACAAAGGTGGCACCAGTCGCGCGCAGCAGCTTGCACTTCTAACCAAAATAATGTCTGAGGAGCGCGCTAAGGGTAATTACGTTATTGCAGGTGGTGACTGGAACCATGCCATTTTGGGCTCGCTTACACTCTATCCTTCTGTTCAGCAGGTGCCAGACTGGGTAGCAGAACTCAAAGATTCTGATTTGCCAGAAGGTTTTAGCGTTGTAGCTCCAGACAACCTTACCGATGTTCCTACCTGCCGCGGAGATGACATTCCATACGAGAAGGACAAGACGTACACCACCACAGTTGATGGCTGGATTGTCTCGGATAACGTTGTTGCAACCGCCAGAAACATTGACACGCAATTTGCTTACTCGGACCACAACCCGGTTCTGTTGTCTTTCACTCTAAAGAGCGCAGAATAGAACAGAAGATAGTAATTTATATACACAATATGTGCGTGTTGTACCTATGATGCGCACATATTTATTGACTTTACCGTGATTATCTTGTATAACAAAACTACAAGAAAGGCGGGTAATCATGGCAAAAGTAAGCACAAATATAAATTTGGATCCAACCCTTAAAAAGAATGCTCAGGAGCTTCTCAGAGATTTAGGCATGGATCTTACTACTGCTATTACCATTTTTCTTCGTCAGACTGTTCGTGAGCAGGGAATCCCTTTTGAAATCAAGCGAGAAATTCCTAATGCTCAAACTATAGAGGCTCTTAATGAATACACCAACATGAAAGAGCATCCAGAAAATTACAAGCACTATGCCTCATTCTCCGACGCAATGTCGGAGGTCCTAGATGCTTGAAATCTTTTAGAACCGGTTCTCATTCTGATCTCTTTTAAAACTAAAGAATAATTTCTGTTTTGTTGTAACCACAACAAAAGCCATATGGAACTCCTGTCACACTTTGGGTATAAAGTAAGCCATAGTAGACTTTCTAAACCCATCCGAGAGGAGCCCGTATGGCACAGGTTCTTGATTTAAGCAAATCCGTTTATGAGATTTGCACTAAGTATCCCGTTATTAAAGGCCTCATGGCAGAAAACGGCTTTGCCGAGATTACCGAGCCAGGCCGTCTGCAGACCATGGGACGCTTTATGACCATCCCTAAAGGTTGCGACCACAAAGGCGTAGACCTTGAAGAGCTCAAGGCAATCTTCCGCTCCCACGGCTTTACCATTCTTGGTGATGAGGAGCCTGCAGCAGCAGAAACCCCATCTGACGAGAAACCCGCAGAGGCAGAGAACGCACCTATCGCGCAGACTCCAGAGGAGCGCAAAGCTCTTATCGCCCAGTATCTTGAGCGCCTCAACGATGGTGAGGACATCGAGGCTGTTCGCGAGGACTTTACTCGCAACTTCAAAGACGTTTCTGGCACAGAGATTTCCAACGCCGAGCAGGAGCTCATTGCTGGCGGCGTTCCTATGGAGAAGGTCCTCAAGCTCTGTGACGTTCATGCCGCTCTCTTTGAAGGAAAGGTCTCTTGCGCACCAACAGGTGCTGTTGAAGAGACCCCTGGCCATCCTGTTTGGACCATGCGTCAAGAGAACGACCGAATTCTTGCCTTTATCCATGACCGCGTTGCTCCAGATGTTAAGCGTGCTCGTACCCTTACTGAGTCTTCCAGCAACGAAGAGTGCGCTGGTGTTGCAGCAATTCTAAAGGCTGATATGGACGCCTTTGACGAGGTCTTTGTTCACTACAAGCGCAAGGAAGAGCTGCTCTTCCCTCATCTTGAGCGCCACGATATCACTGGTCCTTCAAAGGTTATGTGGGGTAAGGACGATGAGGTAAGAAACGCTGTTAACGGTGCAGAGGCTCTGCTTGAGACTGCGTACGGCCAGTATGATGCAGGCCTTATGGCAGCCGTTGCTGACTATCTGGATGAGGCTATTGAGGGTGCTGAGTCCATGGCATCCAAGGAAGAAAACGTCCTCATTCCACTTTCCCTTGAGCACCTAACTGCTACTCAGTGGACCCAGATTGCCGCTGAGGAGAACGAATTTGGTCACGCATTTGGCGTCAACCCTCCTTCATGGCACGCAGATCCTCTTGAGCTTGCAAACGACAAACTTAAAGAGATGGAAGCCGCAGCCGCTATGGACGAGAATAACGCTGAAGCAGAAGAGGAAGTAATTTCTGCTGACGGTAAGGTTAAGCTCTCTACCGGTGAGTTCACCATTCCGCAGCTTGAGGCTGTCTTTGCAACTATTCCGCTCGACATTACCTTTGTTGACGCTGATGACAAGACACGTTACTTCAGCCACGGCGACACCCGTGCTTTCCCTCGTCCTAAGAGCTGCCTTGGCCGCGACGTATATGACTGCCATCCACCAAAGAGCCAGGAAGCTGTTCGTCGCATCCTCACCGAGTTCAGGAGCGGTCGTAGCGACTCCTCCGAGTTCTGGTTTGAGGTCAGAGATAAGTTCCTCTATGTCCGTTACTTTGCTGTTCGCGATGAAGAGGGTAACTACCTGGGCGCTCTTGAGACCACTCAGGACATCGGACCAATCCGCGCTCTTGAGGGCGAGAACCGCAGAGGTTCTGACAGCTAAGGTCCACGCACGTAAAGTCCTCGAGTATCCTCAAAAAAATTTGTGCGACTTGGTAGGCGATGTGTCCTTTTTAAGGCACATCGCCTACACTATTTCTGGCCAAAAAGAGAGGAGCCTCAGTGCTACAACGTCTACTAGGCACTAAATATGCATACGCCATCGTTGCAACTTGTATTGTCATCATGTTTTTGCCGTGCGCCATTATCCTTACGTGCTTTGGTATCTTTATCACACCAGTTTCACAATATTTTGGCGTTCCCCGCGTTGCCTTCTCTGCGGTCTTCTCGGTACTCTGTATTGCCATGACGGTAGTTCTGCCATTCATAGGCAAGTTCTATAAAACGCACGACACGCGCTTGGTCCTTTCTGCAAGCGTTATCATTTGCGCAATTTCATACGGAGCCATGTCGGCAGCTCAAGAGATGTGGCATTTTTATCTCTGCGCAGTGGGACTTGGTATTGGCGTACCTGCACTCATGTTTTTGTGCGTCCCCGCCCTCATTAACGATTGGTTTGACCAGCGCGTTGGCACTTTTATGGGTCTCTGCTTTGCATTCACCGGCATTGGTGGCACTGTCTTTAACCCCATTGGATCTGCCATTATTTCGTCTGGTCCTGAAGGTTGGCGCGCTTGCTATCTGATTTTTGCGCTGGTTATGCTTGTAGGAACACTCCCCTTCACCCTTTTTGTGGTGCGCGAGAAACCCCAAGACCTTGGCCTTACCCCTCTTACCTTCTCCTCTACTGACGAGAAAAACATTGAGGTTGCAGAGACTTCTTCAACCGACATCTCTGCTGATGACGCAATGAAATATCCAGAGTTTTATATGGTTGCTGCGTTTTACGCGCTCATTACCTTTAACCAGCAAATCTCTCAGTACTTCCCAAGCTATGCAGCAACCTTTGCAGAAACTGCTCCTGCCATTGCTGCTGCCACAGGCCTTCTTGCTGGAACAACTATGCTGGGTCAAGCTATTGGAAAAGTGCTTCTAGGTGCTTTAAGCGATATCTCCGTGAAGCTTGCTTGCTTTGTAGGAATTTTCTCGGGTATTGTTGGCTTACTTATGTTGGGGATTAAGCTTCCAGTATTACCGCTTTTACTTGCGGGAACCTTCCTTTTTGGAATTGCCTATGCCCTTACAACGGTCGGCTCGCCACTTTTGGTACGTGCGGTCTTTGGTAAAAAAGATTCCACTCTTATTTACTCAAGAATTGCAGGTGTCAGCAGCTTTGTCTCTGCCTGTGCGCTCATTATTTGGAGCCTAATTGTAGACGGCTCAGCCCACGGTTTCTTAGTGCTCTTTGGCATTGGCATTGTACTGATGAGCAGCTGTCTTGCCCTAGCGCTCACCGCACTTAAGCGCGCTGACAAACGAGTATAAGGTTATCTGGCTCTCTTGGGTCTGCTTCTGGATCCAGAGGTACAATTTCTACCTGATCAAACACTGTGTGAGCAGCATCTAGGAGCACTTCAAGCTGATGCGCTCCCTCTCCTATCTGTGCAGAAACTACATTTGTGAGATATCTTCCGCCAGGAGTAAGGCAGTGTGCCACCAGACTCATCCACTCACTGGTCATCATAGCTGTAGGTGGAACTTCTCCGCTAAAGCAGTCGTTTAAGATAGCGTCATAGCGCCTATTATCAGAGGTAGCTAGGCTCTTTATATACTCAACGCCATCAGCTGCCTGTACCTGAAGCCTACCATTGCTCTCTCTAATAGCCTCATCCACAAAGAAATAGCTATGAGCTAGAGCTGCAGTTTTAGGGTCAATCTCCAGTGCATCACAAGAAACCTCTGGATGATGAGCCACTAAATAACGAGGATACGAACAGCCGCCGGCACCCAGCATCAAAACTGAATGCACGGGACACGCAGCTTCAAACAGCAAGTCGTACAGCTCAAGATAAGGAAATACCAGCTGGTTCTTTCTTGAATCTGTGTACGTTGCACTTTCATAGGCGCCGCCCTGCCACAACACACGTATTTCTCCACCCTCACCATCTGAAATAGGAAATACCAACGCAGGGCCATTCAGTGCCTGAGGTTCAACATAAATACCTGCACAAGTTAGGAGCTCCATATCATGAGCAGTAAGCTGTTTTTCTGACATGGAGCTCCTTCAAGTAATGTGTTGTATGCGACGTACGTAAGTATAGCTAGTACACGGGGTTTCTCGCCAGGTACTACCTCAACTCAAACGAATCGGCATCGGTGATGCAGACGCAGGTGTCATAGAACGCCTTGAGCGCCTGGTACCCTAAAAGCGTGTCTTTGGTGCCCGCGGTCTCGTACACGGAGTGCATAGCAAGCTGTGGCAGGCCCACGTCAACGGCGTGCATACTGGCCTGAATGTTGGAGAGGTTGCCCAACGTTGATCCACCTGGCATGTCACTTCTGTTAGCAAAGACCTGGTAAGGAACGTTTTGCTGCTTCCAAATTGCCTCGACAATGGCGCGACTAAACGCATCGGTGCAGTACGACTGACGTGCTGCTTCTTTGATAACCATGCCGCCGTTGAGATACGGCTTGTTGACCGCATCGTGCTTCTCGGGATAATTGGGGTGCACCGCATGAGCATTGTCGCAGCTTACCAGCAAAGACGCCGAGAGCGCACGGTAGTAATCTTCTTGCGTAAAGCCAAGCGTGGCGTTAACGCGCTGCAGCGTGTCTTTAAGGAACGTAGACTTTGCGCCCTGCTTGGTATTTGAACCAACTTCTTCATTATCAAAGCAGGTATACACAGAAATGTCCTGCTCATTTGAAGACGCAAGGAAAGCCTTAAGTGCTACAAAGGCGCACTGAAGGTCATCCAGGTGACCAGCGGAAACAAACTCCTTCTTAGCACCCCAAATACGGCCGCCCGTGTGATCAACTAAGAACAAATCGCGAGAAAGAATGTCCTCTTGAGACACGCCTGCTGCATCAGCTACCAGGGCGTTAAAGGCGCCGGGATTAAGCTCTCCAGCACTAAAGAGTGGCATCAGATCTTTAGCGCGATTGAACTCTGGCGAGAGACCATTTTTGTGCTCAAGATGAATAGCCAAGCTTGGAATCATAACAACGTCGTCTTCGATGTTGACCAGCCTGGACTCTACCTTGTTTCCTACCTTGACCAGCACACGACCGGCAATACCCAAAGGACGGTCAAACCACGTGTGATCAAGCATGCCGCCGTATGCCTCGGTGTTCAGACGTAGCGAGTTGCCCTCACCGGTAAGCTCTGGCTGAGCTTTTACCTTGTAGGTTGGAGAATCGCCATGGGCAACAGCAAGCTGGAAATGATAAGGAGCATCAGCGTTTGAGGTTTGGGACTCACGGTACTTCTCGCCAACTTTCCAGGCAACAATTGAAGAATTGTTGCGCGTGGTAAAGTAAAAGCCGCCTGGCTGAACATCCCAAGAAGATCCTTCGGATAGATAGGTAAAACCGCTCTCTAGCAGGTACTCTTTGATGGTTTGTGTGGTATGAAACATAGAAGGGCTCTGCTTAATAAAAGCAAGGAGCTCCTCAGAAAGAGCAAGTGACTCATTCAAATCAGACATGCGTAAAACCTTTCATAGAACTGTGTTGCACTCAACAGCCTAGCACGCATTTTTAGTGAGGCGCGCACTTTCTAGAAAATGACGCAAAGAATACGCGCTTCAGGGTAGATACTTATATGTCGAACTAATTCTCACCCACCAAAGCGAGAGTGTATGGATATCAATCAAGCTATTGAGCACGCAAATGCGTTTGTCATACCTGGCCTTCTTGTTGATGATCAGTCCATCATCGGCGAGGTCAACAAAAACTGTGATGCCATTAAAACGCTGCTTGATGCCTGGAAGGAAGCGCCACTTGGCCAAGAGCCGGTAGAGTTTTCTGTCATTCAACAACTTGCAGATAGAACGCGCTCGCTCTGCGATACCTACGGCGTGGAGAGACTCAGAAACCATCGAGGCGTTGGACTTTCTCGCGGTCTTTCAAACGACGATCTTGCGGCTGCCGTTGCAAAGATGCAGCGTCGTCGTCCTAAGGCTGTCTTTAAAACCGCAGGTCCTCTTCTTAACGACTTGCAAATTGCCTATGTCGAGAAGAGCGTTTCTGGCACGGTTTTGGGCATTGATATTGAGACCACCTCGCGCTTCCCTGAGCTGGGCTACATTGTTAACGTGGGCTTTGAGTTCTGGAATCTTGGTCGCAACACCGTTGCCGTAGAGCCTCACACTGCCTACTTTGGAATCCCAGAGATGTACAAAGAAAAAGGTGTCCCTCTTGCCGATATTCACCAGATTACCTGGAAAGATGTTGAGGGCAAAAAATCATTTAGAGACGATAAAAAAGCCCAAGAGGCCCTACTGGCAACTATGAAAAAGATTCCTTTTATGGCTCACAATGCTGCTTTTGAGGATTCTTGGTTCATGTTCAACATTGATGGTTACGCAGAGGCTAGAAAAGCGGGCAAGATTATTGTCATTGACTCCCGCGACATCTGCCGTCGTTTGGACCCAGAAATTAGGTCTCTTCCCCGTGAGTCTTCCCCTGCCGCACTTGAGAACTGGGCACGTCGTAGGCACACGCTCGCAGCGGACGAGAAGGAACGTCACTTGGGACTTGAAGACGTAGACCTTATGATTCGTACCGTTCAAGCAGAATTTGCAGACCACAATATGTTTGAAGACTAGGCAACGTTGTCGGTTACCTGTGTTCAAGCGTTATACTAAAGAATGCGTAAACTAGATTTTCTCGCTAGAAAATAACTGCCAAGGAGGAGTTTTGTCAGAGAAGCAGGTTAGAGTACGTTTTGCGCCATCCCCAACAGGTAAGTTGCACATCGGAGGTGCGCGTACTGCTATCTATAACTGGGCTTTTGCTCGCGCAAATGGTGGCAAGTTTATTCTTCGTATTGATGACACAGATCCTACGCGCTCAACTGAGGAGAACACTCAGATCATTCTGCGCGCTATGAAGTGGCTTGGTCTTGATTGGGACGAGGGTCCCGATAAGGGCGGCGATTGCGGTCCTTACAGCCAGACCGAGCGCCTTGACTTGTATCGCGAGGCAGCAAATAAACTGCTGGCAGAGGGCAAAGCTTATCCTTGCTTCTGCACGCCAGAGAAGCTTGCTGAAGACAAGAAGGCCGCAGAAGAGCGCCACGACCCCTTCCAGGGCTATCAGCGTACCTGCAGAAACATTGATCCTGCCGAGGCACAGCGCAGAATTGATGCTGGCGAGCCTTATACCATCCGC
>JAGZNE010000016.1:0-22974 GCA_018363825.1 Atopobium sp.
TCAGACCAGTAAGGGGTCAGATTGATGATCTTATCTCAGAGGTCAAAGAGAGGGTAGCAAAAAAAGAGCGCGTTCTTGTTACCACGCTTACTAAACGAATGGCAGAAGATCTTACAGATCACCTGCTCGATGAGGGCATTAAAGTCAATTATATGCACTCGGATACCGCTACGCTTGACCGCGTAGAAATCATTAGAGATTTGCGTCAGGGAAAGATTGACGTACTGGTTGGAATTAACCTTTTGCGAGAAGGACTTGATATTCCAGAGGTTTCTCTTGTAGCCATTCTTGATGCAGATAAAGAGGGCTTCTTAAGAAACAGAAGGTCTCTTATTCAGACTATGGGTAGAGCAGCAAGAAACGCTTCTGGCCAGGTTATTATGTATGCCGATAAAATCACTGATTCTATGCGCATTGCTATAGATGAGACAAAAAGGCGCCGAGAAATTCAGGAAGCGTTTAACAAAGAGCACGGTATTGTACCTAAGACCGTTAAGAAATCCATTACGGATATTGCAGGCTTTATTGCTGAAGCTTCAGAAAACGTTGATAAGCGTAAGCGCAAAAACGGAGAGTTCTATACCGCTTCTGATGACGAAGATTCGCTTGAAGAACAGCAAGAGTCAATTCTTGAGATGCCTGCAGAATTGCTTGCTGAAGAGCTTCAAAATCTTCCGCGCTCAGAGGTTGAGGCTATGCTTTCTGGCATGGAAGCAGAGATGGCAGAAGCTTCTGCGTCAATGGATTATGAACATGCAGCAGAGCTCAGAGATCAGATTGTAGCCATTAGAAGCCAGCTTGAAGGCACTACCTCAGATGATGTTATCAAGAGGCTTAAAACAGGAGCTAGAAAGGGCAGTGTTCACGCAACTCGCAGACGTTATAGAGGCAAGCACTAAGCGTTGTTGTAGTGCTCTACTACAAGCTCAGCCATTCTAATGCCATCTGCAGCAGCACTCATAATGCCGCCCGCATAGCCAGCGCCTTCACCTACAGGCCATATTCCTGGTGTGTTAATGCTCTGTCCTGTTTCATCACGGGTAATTCTTACAGGAGAGCTTGATCTTGTTTCAACTCCCGTAAGCACAGCATCGGGATGAGCAAAACCATGAAGCTTTTTGTCCATAACTGGAAGGGCTTCTCGCAAGGTTTGTAGGATGTAGGGAGGCAGACAGTCTTCAAGTGAGGTCCAGATAACGCCACGTGGATACGTCGGTTTTACCGAACGCGGTCCAGTAGAAGCTTTCTTGTGTAGGAAGTCACCAACCAGCTGAGCAGGAGCAACATAAGAGCCGCCGCCTGCTTTAAAGGCCGCCTGCTCGCAAGAGCGTTGCAGCTCAATGCCAGCAAGTACGTCGTCTCCTGGTAGATCTTCTGGATAGACGTTAGCTAACAGGCCGGAGTTGGCATTTTTGCCCGCACGGTCAGACAGGCTCATGCCGTTTGTGACTACGCCGTCCTTCTCGCTAGCTGCAGATACAACATAGCCACCAGGACACATGCAGAATGAGAAAGCACTCCTACCAGAGGGAAGATGAACAGAAAGTTTGTAAGGGGCCGCTCCAAGTACGGGATTGGTTGCCTCGGGACCGTACAACGATTTATTGATTTGAGACTGAAGATGCTCAATTCGCACACCCATAGCAAAGGTTTTTCTCTCCATAGAAATACCTTTGTCTTTGAGCATGACATACGTGTCTCTACTCGAGTGACCAGTCGCAAGAATCATTGTGCGAGTCTTTATGGTTTCAGTTTGAGTTGAGCCGTCTGGATTGGTCTTCTCAACCTGAATTGCAGAAAGAGAGCCATCTGAGGCTCGCTCTAGGGAGGCGAGTTTTGTTCTAAATGTAACGGTTCCACCCGCCTCTTCAATCATTGTGACAATGTTGGTCACAACGGCGGGAAGAACATCACTTCCTACATGGGGTTTTGCATCCCATAAAATGTTTTTCTGTGCACCTGCTTTTACAAAAGTCTCAAGAATAAAGCGGTGAGAAGCACTTTTGGTACCCGTGTTGAGCTTGCCGTCAGAGAATGTACCAGCACCACCAAGACCAAATTGGATGTTGCTCTCAAGATCTAGCTGACCCGTTTGGTTATGATGCTCTACCGCTGCAGTTCTTCGTGCTGCATCATCTCCGCGCTCAATAAGCAGGGGATTAAGACCAGCCTTGGCAAGCGTAAGCGCACAGAACAAGCCTGCACATCCTGCTCCTACAACAACGGGACGATTCTCTGAGGGAGCAGGTTGCTTCGCTTTAGGAAGCGTAAAAGCATTTGCCTCAGCAAGCTTGATATGCTTTGCCGCAGGTTTGCCTTGAATCTTGTTAAGGAGTTTTTGTTCCGCCGCAGACCCACCTTTAAGGTTTACGTGGTAGGTAAGGATAAGAACAATATCGTTTCTTTTACGTGCATCAATTGAGCGTTTATGCAGCTCATATGAGGTAACCTCATCCGCAGAGACTCGGAGAGCGCGAAGCAGTGCGTCAAACCCCACCTTTGATTCTTTAGCAGGATGCTTACGAAGAGGAGCAACATGAACTTTAATGTTTGATACTTCCAGCATGTTAGTTGTCCTCTTTCAAAGATTCGCAATTCTGACCAGCGATTTTTGCGGCAGCCAGACCGGCAACCATACCGCTTTTCCATGCCCACGAGAGGTTAAAACCTCCACATTGAGCATCAATGTCAAGAGCTTCTCCAGCGATAAACAGACCTGGAATGTTGCGCGCCTCAAGTGTGTCTGTACTCACTTGTTCAACGGAAATACCACCAACACAGACCTGTGGTACAACTTTGGAAGACGTACCCGTAACGGTAAAGGCCATTTTGTGAGCCTTGGCAATCGTGGCTTCAACTGAATCGCTGACGCCCAGGTAGGCGGCAATTTGTGAGTCCAGTAGACCGTCTGTGGTGTGAGCTTCTACAGCTGCTGAAACCTCTTCTTCTGTAAGCTGGGGGAGAAGGTCAATCTCAAGCACATCGCCTGGAAGAGCGGTGCGGGACAAGTTAAAAATCATGATGCCCGAGAGTCCAAATGGTCTAAAGAGCAGCTCACCCGATTCCTGTTTGAGTATGCAACCGTTCCTTAAAAGCGTTGCATGAGCACGAACGCGCTTTCCATCTAGACTTGCTGGAGGCCGGGGAGTGCAGGTGAGCGCGCAGAGCCCAGGTCGCAGTGAAGTGGTCTGCAAGTCAAGGCTCTCAGCAAGATTTGTGGTTGCGAGTCCGCCAGTAGCTAGAACTACCGATGATGCGTGGACCTTGTGGGTTTTCTCGTCACCAAAGCATTCTTGAAAGGTAACGGTGAAGCCATTGTGCTGGGGTTTTACTGATGTTACCTCTCGTCCTAGGGCAAACTGAACGCCAGCTTTTTGGGCACGTCTGAGCAACAGTGACTGGATGGAGCTTGCTTGCCTGGTAAGCGGGTACATTCTGCCCTCGTCTTCAGTTGCCCACGCAAGACCGCTGGACCTAAAGAAAGAGAAAATGTCTGCAAGGAAGGTGCCCTTATCCCTGCAAACAGCCTGAACAAACTCTGGATGAGAGAAATTCTCAAAGCTCAAATCAGCATTGGTAAAGTTACAACGACCGCCGCCTGTTGCCAGGATGGTTCTGCCACTCTCCAGTGCTTTTTCAAAGACAATAACACGCTTATTGGCACCAAGAGCCTCAGCAGCAGTGATGGCGGCGCAGAGTCCTGCTGCGCCGCCTCCGAGCACAGCTACATCAATGTTGTCTGGCACCATGAACGCCTGAGCTTGCTTAATTCGCTGAGCCTGCGCTGCTTGTCGTTCTTTAATGCGCATTGTTTGAGCCATAGTAAGAATTACCTTTGTGTTGTGTAAGCACCAGCTTTTAGGACTTACAGGTCAAGAACGCTCTGCGTTGCGTCAGGAACAAGACCTTGAGGAAGCTCGGTGCTAAAGGTTCCCTTATCGGCAATCTGAGCAAAGGTTGCATCCATAGGAAGCTGTCCCAAAGGCTTGAGGTTAAATACTGCTGCGGTCTCGGCAAGTTTTGATGGACCGTAAGGTTCAATGCGCTCATCACAGTGAGGACAGGTGATGTATGCCATATTCTCAATCAAACCAAGTACAGGTACATGCATCATTTCTGCCATGCGCACCGCCTTGCCCACAACCATCTGAACAAGATCTTGTGGAGAAGAAACAATTACAACACCCTCAACAGGAAGGGACTGAAATACGGTCAGTGCAACATCGCCTGTTCCTGGAGGCATGTCGATGAGCAGGTAATCAAGGTCACCCCAGTTGCACTGGCTGTAGAACTGTTGGATAGCACCAGCAACAACAGGACCTCTCCAGAGAACAGGATCGGTCTCGTTTTGAAGCACCAGGTTAGCGCTCATAATCTTGATACCGTTTGCGTCCTCGATAGGAATAAGCTGCTCTTCAACGCCGTAAGAGCGCTCATCAGAGATGCCAAACATACGAGGAATTGAAGGTCCGGTAATATCGCCGTCAAGAATACCAACGCGCTTACCTGCGCGAGCAAGGTTAGTAGCAAGAATGCCGGTGACAAAAGACTTACCAACACCGCCTTTGCCAGAAACAACGCCAATAACGTGCTTAACGCTTGAGTGTTGATTGAGTTCAAAGCCGGCAGGTGGCTGTGGCTCTTTCTTTTTGCCATGCAGCGCAGCGTCAATCTCTTTACGAAGCGCTTCTTTATCAATATCTACGTCTGCCATGTCTCTCCTTATGTAGCAGTTGTATGCAGTAACTACTTAATTCTACCCATAGAACTTTATGGCAAACGAGATAGCTATAATCTTTTCGGCGCACTTTAGCTGAACGTAGGAGGTTCACATGATTTTCTCGTCAATTAAAAACTTATCTGAGAATGACTTTGGTCAGAAATATATGGCCTGTGCTGCGGAGTTTCTAGCAACCCACAATCTGGATGAACTGCCTTTGGGCAAAACAGAAATTGATGGAGATAACGTTTTTGTGAACGTCATGGAGTTTGAGCCAGCTCTGCCTGGCGAGAAGGACTATGAGGCTCATAAGATTTACGCCGATATTCACGTAGTGATTTCTGGTACCGAAAGCATTGCAGTTGCCCCTCTTGAGCAGTGTGTTCTTAAGGGCGAGTTCAATGCTGACGCTGATTTTGGTGCTTACACCAATCCTGGAGAAGAGACATGGGTTACCTTGCACGCTGGTGATTTTCTAGTGACACCTCCATCTGATGCCCATAAACCAGGCTGCACGCTGGAGAAATCTGGCTCCAAGCTTAAAAAGGCCGTGATGAAGGTTCGTATTAAATAGGGAAGCGCGCTTGCCGTGTTTTGGCAGCACTATCTTGGGTATACTAGAACATCAGTACGCACAAATTGCATCTGTGTACTGATGTTGTTTTCTATTGTTTGGCAGTTGGCGCGTAAAAGAAATGCGCATGTCAAACTGGTTATGTGAGGAACTATGGCTTCAAGCAAAATTGCTATCCGTGGTGCACGAGAGCACAACCTGCAAGACATTGATATTGATATCCCTCGTGATCAGCTGGTAGTTATTACGGGACTTTCTGGTTCGGGCAAGTCGAGCCTTGCCTTCGACACCATTTACGCAGAGGGACAGCGCCGCTACGTTGAGTCCTTGTCCAGCTATGCCCGTCAGTTCTTGGGACAGATGGATAAGCCAGATCTTGACTCTATTGACGGTCTTTCTCCAGCGGTGTCCATCGATCAGAAGACAACTTCTAGAAATCCTCGCTCTACCGTAGGTACCGTTACAGAAATCTACGACTATCTGCGCCTTTTATATGCTCGCATGGGCACTCCTCACTGCCCTGAGTGTGGACGCGTTATTGAGCGCCAGACAACAGATCAGGTTGCCGATAAAATCCTCGAGGCTGGTCAGGGCCGCAGGGCTTATGTCCTGGCTCCTGTTGTTTTGGGTCGCAAGGGCGAGTACGTCAAGCTCTTTGAAGACTTGCGCAAAGAAGGATTTTCTCGTGTTCGTGTTGACGGTGTTGTACGTGAGCTTGATGAAGAAATTACGCTGGGTAAAACGCTCAAGCACGATATTGAGGTGGTTGTAGACCGTATTGTCATCCGTCCTGATTCTTTGGGCCGCATTGTTGAAGGCGTTGAGCAGGCTACCAAGCTTGCCCAGGGTAAAGTAGGTATATTGCTCTTGGCAGATAAGTCCAACCCAGAGACTATGCCAGAAGAGCTCTTGCAGTATTCGCTGGCGCTTGCTTGTCCTATTCACGGTCACTCTATGGATGACCTGCAGCCTCGCGATTTTTCCTTCAACGCTCCTTACGGCGCCTGCCCTGACTGTGATGGTCTAGGAACTCGTAAAATTATTGATGCTGCAGCACTCATTGCTGATCCAAAGCTGTCTGTTTCTGAAGGCGTTTTTGGAAGTCTCTTTGGTCATTCCAATTACTATCCTCAGATTTTGTCTGCAGTCTGCAAACATTTTGACGTTTCTGATACAACGCCTTGGAACAAGCTACCAAAGAAGGTACAAGATGCCCTTCTCGGTGGTCTTGGTTCAACTAAGATTCGTGTTGACTACAAAACGCGAGACGGCCGCAATACGCACTGGTTTACCACGTTCTCTGGTGTCAGAAAGATTCTTTTTGACAAGTATCAAGAGACCACGTCAGAGAATATGAAGACGCATCTTGAGAAGTACATTCGCGAGATGCCCTGTACTACCTGCCACGGCGCCCGCCTAAAGCCAGAGATTCTCTCCGTTACGGTTGGCGAGAAGAACATCTGGGAGGTCTGTGAACTTTCCTGCAAAGAGTCACTCCAGTTCTTCAAGCAGCTGACTATTACTGACCGTCAGAAAGTCATTGCAGGTCCTATTGTCAAAGAGATTGTGGCAAGGCTGCAGTTCTTGGTAAACGTTGGCTTGGACTACCTCACGCTTTCTCGTGCAGCAGCATCGCTTTCTGGTGGAGAAGCCCAGCGTATTCGCTTGGCAACTCAGATTGGCGCTGGTCTTATGGGCGTTCTCTATATTTTGGACGAGCCTTCCATTGGTCTGCATCAAAGAGACAACAACCGCCTCATTGAGACCCTCAAGCAGCTCAGAGATCGCGGTAATACCGTACTTGTGGTCGAGCACGATGAAGATACCATTCGTGCAGCTGACTACGTTATTGACATGGGTCCCGGCGCCGGTGAGCTTGGTGGTCACGTTGTTGCTGCTGGCACTCCAGAAGAGATTGTTGAAAACCCTGATTCCATCACAGGTGCGTATCTCACGGGAAAGAAGCAGATTAGGCTGCCAGAGGCTCGTCGTAAGCCTGGTCGCGGAAAAATCAAGATTACAGGAGCTAGCGCTAACAACCTTAAGAACGTTTCCGCCGCTATCGAGCTGGGCACATTGACAGTAGTCACAGGTGTTTCTGGCTCTGGTAAGTCTTCTTTGGTTACTGATACCCTTGCTCCCGCGCTTACCAATGCTGTCCAGCATTCAAAGCGTGTGGTGGGAGAGTATAAAAAGCTTGAGGGCGTTGATCTTATCGATAAGGTCATTGATATTGACCAAAGCCCTATTGGTAGAACACCTCGTTCTAACCCAGCAACCTATATTGGCCTTTGGGATGACCTGCGTGCACTGTATGCCTCCGTTCCAGAGTCTCGCGCACGTGGCTACTCAGCTGGGCGTTTCTCGTTTAACGTCCAAGGTGGCCGCTGCGAGGCTTGTAAGGGCGACGGCCAGATCAAGATTGAGATGAACTTCTTGCCTGACGTCTATGTCCCTTGCGAGGTCTGCCACGGTAAGCGTTATAACCGCGAGACGCTCGAGATTCTCTACCACGGCAAGTCCGTCTCTGACGTGCTTGACATGACGGTTCATGAGGCACTTGCATTCTTTGCAAACATTCCTCGCATTAAGAACAAGCTGCAGACCCTCCACGATGTTGGTCTTGGCTACATTCACCTTGGTCAGCCAGCAACCACGCTGTCTGGCGGCGAGGCACAGCGCGTCAAACTTGCAAAAGAGCTTCATCGTCAACAGACTGGTAAAACTCTTTATATTCTGGACGAGCCAACAACTGGCCTTCATTTTGAGGATGTCAGACAGCTTATTGTTGTGCTTGAGCGTCTTGTTGATGCGGGTAACACCGTTCTTGTCATTGAGCACAACTTGGATGTCATCAAGATGGCTGACCGCATTATTGACATGGGTCCAGAAGGTGGCGATGGCGGTGGAACCGTAGTTGTTTCTGGTACGCCAGAAAAGGTTGCAGCAACGCCAGAAAGCCACACAGGCAAGTTCCTTAAAGAGATTCTTGACCGCGATAACGCACGTCTAGCTGCAGAGAAAAAAGCTCAGAAGAAGCGTGTATAACATGGCGAGAAAAACGGCAAAGGTTCAAAAGACAAATGCCATGAGGGAGCTTGATGCTGCCAATATTGCTTACGAGTTCCAATCTTACGAGGTAGACGAAGACGTTCCTTCTGGAGAGTTGGGTACTCATATTGCAGAGATGCTTGGAGAAGATCCAGACGCTGCATTCAAAACGCTTGTCTGTGTATCTTCAAGCGGAGAGCATGTGGTCTGTTGTATTCCTGTAGACCAAGAGCTTGATCTTAAAAAGGCTGCAGCGGCATCCGGTCAAAAGAACCTCTCCATGCTGCCTGTTAAAGAGCTTGAGGGTTTAACGGGTTATGTTCGTGGTGGTTGCACTCCCGTTGGTATGAAAAAGCAGTTTCCCACTATAATTGACGAGACCGCTCAGCTTTTTGAGCTCATCCATATCTCTGGTGGAAAACGCGGACTCAGTTTAACGCTTTCTCCAGAAGATTTAGCTTCATTTGTATCGGCTACGTTTGCAGATATTGTTCGCGAGGTGCACTAGTGACATATCAGCCCAAACATATGCGACTTTCAGCAGAGTCTTCTGACGGAACCTTGTCTGAAGAAACTCTGAGCAAGGCTCTTGATCAGACCTTTGATGAGCCTCCTGTAGTGGACACCATTGTTGTTCCAGAGACGTTTCATCAACCAATTGAGGATGAAGTCTTTGAGCAGATTGTAAGTCAGAAACTCGAAGAGGCCGCTGCTGAAGAGGATAACTCTGAGGCAGATAACAGCTCTGTGTCAGACGGCAACTTCGACGCAGGTAATTCTTATAGTGAAGAGGCTTCTTCTGATGAAGAGGATGCTTCTAAGCAAAAAGACTTAAGTCGTTCTACCTCTATGATGAGCGTACTTGTTCTGATTAGCCGTATTACGGGCTTTTTAAGAACCTGGGCTCAGGCATTTGCTATGGGCGCAACCGTTCTTGCAAGCTGCTATTCCATTGCAAACACCCTTCCTGACCAGCTCTATGAGCTTGTTGGCGCGGGAATGCTCACCACAGCTTTCTTGCCGGTATATCTCTCTATTAAGAAAAAAGTTGGACAGGATGAGGCAAATGCTTACACCTCCAACCTGCTTTCCATTGTTGTTGTTGCAACTGGGCTTGTTGCTGTTCTAGGTTTCTTCTTTGCTGCAGAAGTGGTGTATACACAGTCCTTCTCGGCAGGTGCTGATTTTGACCCAACGCTGGCAGTGTACTTCTTTAGGTTCTTTGTTATTGAGGTTATGCTGTATTGTTTCTCCACCATTTTCTCTGGTGTTTTGAATGCAGAAAGAGACTATCTCTGGCCAGCCGCAGCTCCTATTTTTAACAACTTTGTCACTACGGCATCGTTCTTTGCGTATGCCTTCTTGGTAAACACTAACCCTGAGCTTGGCCTTCTTATTCTTGCATTGGGAAATCCTCTGGGCGTTCTGATTCAGGTTCTGATTCAGGTACCGTCACTTAAGCGCAAGGGGATTAAGCTTTCGTGGAGAATTAACCTCAAAGATCCCGCTCTTAAAGAGACGCTTAAAATTGGCGCGCCTGCTCTGATTGTTGTGGTTGCCACGTTTGTAACTATGTCGGTTCAGACAAGCTCGCAGCTCAGTGTTTCTGCATCGGGCGCTTCCATTGCAGCGTATGCTCGTCTTTGGTACACGCTGCCATATTCCATTTTGACGGTGCCTATTACTACAGCTCTCTTTACCGAGCTGTCCGATAGCTGGGCAAAAGAGAATATGGATCAGTTCAAAAAGGACTTCAAGCACGGTATCAACCAGATTCTTTTCTTTACCGTGCCGTTCATGATGTATTTGATGATCTTCTCGATGCCTCTTGTTTCTATTATTGGAGCAAGCAAGTTTACAGAAGACCAGCTGCTGTTAACCCAGCAATTCTTGATTGGTCAGTCGCTTGCTTTGCCTCTGTATGGCATTGGTATGTACCTGCAAAAAGTCTGCTCTGCTATGCGTCGCATGACGCTCTATGCCGTTTCGGCAACGCTCGGTTCTGTTGTACAGGTTCTGGTACTGCTGGTGGGTACTTCTCACTTTGGCATGATGTTTGTAGCAACTACCTCGGCCATCTTCTACGTGGTCATTGACACCATTATGTTGATTAGCCTGCGTAAGCACCTTGGTCAGATTGGACTTACGTCCATGGTGTTTGCGTTTGTCCGCTCAATTCTTTTTGGCCTTGCAGGATCTGCGGCGGCACTTCTGATTATGGTGGGCCTGCGCGCCGTTATTGGCGTACCGGATGGCCGAGCGCTCTATGGCGTACTGTATTGCATCTTTGCAGGTATTCCAGCTGTTTTGGTTACCTATGGCTTGGCAATCCTCTTTAAATCACCAGAGTCTGCCATGCTTCGTTCACTGGTTTCTCGCGTAAGGTCATAGTATGGCCAGAAGTGGCGCAAAAAGCGGTAAAGATAGCTCTCAGAACAACCTTGATCCCAGCTATGTGCCTTCGGGGGCGCCGGGACTTGCGCCGTCATTTTCTTCCGAGCCTTCAGATGACCTGGTATCTATTAGGGAACAGGTTGATCAGGTTCCCACTGACCCAGGTTGCTACCTCTGGAAAGATGGTTCTGGCAAGGTTATCTATGTAGGAAAAGCCAAGAACCTGCGTGCTCGTATGAGGCAGTATGTCACGCTTCAAGACGACCGCGCAAAGATTCCACTGATGATGCAGGTCGTGCGTAGTTTTGACTACATTGTGGTAGAAAACGAGCACGAAGCACTGGTGCTGGAGCGTAATCTTATCGCTCAGTATCGTCCGTACTTTAACGTGGACTTTAAAGACGATAAGAGCTATCCCTACATCGCTATTACCGAGTCGGATACCTTCCCAGCAATTAAATACACGCGCGAGAAACACAAGAAGGGTACGCGCTATTTTGGTCCCTACACTGATTCTTATGCCGCTCGCCAGACCATTGAGACGCTCAGAAAAGTAGTGCCTATCTGCTCCGCTACGTGCGTGGAGTGGAAGCGTGCTAAGCGTTTGCTCGAAAAAGACCCTGATGGGGCGGCTGTTGCTAACTTGCTGCTGGCAAAGAAGGGACGTCCCTGCTTTGATTACCACGTAGGCAAGGGACCTGGCGTGTGCGTTGGCGCCATTGATACCGTTTCCTACGCAAAGAACGTCAGGCAGGTAGAAAACTTTCTCCGCGGAAATCGTTCCGAGATTGTCTCTGAGCTCAAAGATCAGATGCAAGAAGCTGCCGCTGACCTGGATTTTGAGAAGGCAGCTCGGCTTAAGTCCCGTCTGACTTCACTCTCTGATCTTGATGACCGTCAGCAAGTCACATTTCCTACCTCGGTCAACATTGACCTCATTGGCATTTACCGAGAAGAAACTATCTCCGCTGCCTGCGTTTTTGTAGTGCGAGAAGGTCGTACCATCCGCTCAGTTGAGTTTATCCTGGACAAAGGCTTGGACGTTTCCGAGGAAGAGCTGGTTTCGGGCTTCCTAAAGCGCTACTACGACGAAACCGCTGATATTCCTGCAGAGGTTAACCTGCCCATCGATCTTCTCGACGCAGAGGTTTTGTCCGAGTGGTTGACACAAAAACGAGGCCACAACTGCGTGCTTCACCACCCACAACGCGGCGAGAAGTTCCGTCTTCTCCAGATGGCTTCCGCTAACGCTCGTCATGCGCTGATGCGCCACATGATTCGCACGGGCTATGCTGACGATCGCACTAACCAGGCACTTCTTCAGCTTGAAAGCGCACTTGCGCTTGACGCGCCGCCACTGCGCATTGAGTGCTTTGATATCTCTACGCTTCATGGCAACTTTACTGTTGCGTCGATGGTGGTCTTTACTAACGGAAAGGCTGATAAGAGTCAGTATCGTCGCTTTAAGATCCGCGCTGAGCTTGATGAAGCAAACGACTTTGTCTCAATGACGGAGGTCCTGGGCAGAAGGTATAGTCCAGAGCGTATGGCGGATGAGCGCTTTGGCTCACGACCTGATTTGTTGGTGGTTGATGGTGGTAAACCTCAGCTGACCGCTGCCATCAATCAGCTTAATGAACTGGGTCTAGACATTCCTGTCTGCGGCCTTGCCAAGTCTGATGAGGAAGTCTTTGTGCCTTGGGATGACACACCAATTGTGTTGCCTACAGGATCTGCTTCTTTGTACCTTATCAAGCAAGTCCGTGACGAGTCTCACCGTTTTGCGATTACCTTCCATCGTGAGCTTAGAGATAAGGCAATGACTGTCTCTATTCTGGATGAAATCCCTGGTGTAGGACCCAAACGCAAAAAAGATATCATGCGCCATTTTGGCTCTTTTAAGCGCTTAAAGGCTGCAAGTGTTGAGGACATCTCTCAAGTAAAAGGTGTTTCTGTGAACTTGGCAGAAACTATTTATGAAGAGCTCAAAGCTTGGGAAGAATCTTCAACAGCTGTACATGAGAAGTTAGATACAAGGGGAGGAACTCATGAGTAAAACAGCAGACGAGAAGATCTTGGCACTAGTAAATCCAGAATACATTAAGCGTATTCCGTTCTTTGTTCGTGGTCACGCAACAGGTAAGTCTTGTGAGTATATTGCTCGGGAGTATCCAGAGCTTTACACTGCATTTGAGGGTGAACCTAGTGCTCAACAAGTTGAAGAGATGTCAAAGATCATCAACGAGCTCTTTGAGCAAAGGATGAAGAAACATAATCTCTAAAACCAAATCAAGCAATAGAGTTATTTGTAATAAGAATGGCAGCTATGAAGTGTTGTTATGTCATTCTTATTTTTTCATTCAACGCTGAAATATAGCCATTGGCCGACAGATTAGCTGTTAAAGCATACTCGAACAGAATATTATTAGAGCTACCTAGTTATTACTTTTACTTCAGTTGCTACAAGCAACTCTAATGAGGTGACAGCAGATGCAGCGTAGAAAAAGGTTTATAAAAGGTCTGTCATTATTGGTAGTTCTTGTTATTTGTGGTTTGCTGATAAATAACTGGTTTTTTAAGCTGAATACTATGAGACTGCCAGAGCTAAAAAAGCAGGCAGCTCAGTATGTTGTGCAACAATATGAGAATAAGAAAAATGGTCTTAAGTCTGATTTTGGATCCGCAGAAAATATTGACTTAGAGACCGCTACTATCTCTGGCCCGTTTTTGGGCGTTAGCAAAGCTGGTCCAGCAATATTGAACATAGACCTCTATTGGACAATAAGTTCTCATGGAGTTCTTATTGGAACTGTTGAGCAAGATTTAGGACTATTTGCCATTGGGTCTAATTTTGGAACTCCAAAAATGTGGATTCAAACAAGGAACGCCGGACTGCTACAAGAAATGCATAAGCAAAAATTACCGTGCTTGGTTTGGACAGTTGCAGGAACAAATGGATGGCCTCCAAGCTACCGATCAGATGGTTATTTAGGATTTTATAGCCCAGCAGATGGAAATTTTCACATCGAGAAAAATGATGAACAAGTATCAGAGATAATCGAATCTCATTTAGGGGAAGAACATCTAGATTTTATGGCGAACCCTGAACGTGTTGTAGATTTAGTGAGGTGACAGCAGATGAAGCGTAGAAAAAGGTTTATAAAAGGTCTGTCATTATCGGTAGTTCTTGTTATTTGTGGTTTGCTGATAAATAACTGGTTTTTTAAGTTGAATACTATGAGACTGCCAGAGTTAAAAAAGCAGGCAGCTCAGTATGTTGTGCAACAATATAATGCTTGTAAAAACGGTTCAAAGTCAGATTTTACTTCTGTTGATAACATTAACTTGGAAGATACAGAGATTGCTGGCCCGTTTTTGGGCGTTAGCAAAGATGGCCCAGTAGTAATGAACATAACGCTCTATTGGACAATAAGTTCTCATGGAGTTCTTATTGGAACTGTTGAACAAGATTTGGGAGTCTTTGCTATAAGCGCATACACAGGATCTTCATCAGAACTGTGGATTCAAACAAGAAATGCTGGATTGCTGCAAGAAATGAATAAGCAAAAGCTACCGTGCTTGGTTTGGGAAGTTGCAGGAACAAATGGATGGCCTCCAAGCTATCAATCAGATGGTTATTATGGCCGCTATAGTCCAGCTGACGGAGATTTCGAAATTATAAAAGAAGATAGTCATGTATCGGAAATTATTAGCTTCCGATTAGGGGAAGAACACTTGGACTTTATGGCAAATCCTGAACGAATCCTGGATTTAACCAAGTAATTTTGCGGCATTTTCGCTGTTTTAAAATAAGAGTCAGTTCATTTTGGACTGACTCTTGTTTAATCTTCACAACATATCCGTAATTTCTAAAGGCAGACGGTAGTAAATCATCGGTAAACGGTAGTTGACTTTGCTTACTACATATGTAGTTAGTTAAATAATTTATATATTATACAAGGTAAAATAATAGTAAAGCCCGCTAACTGCGGGCCTTCTTAGCTGCTATTAAGATTTATATGCAGTAAATAATACAACAAAACACGTTTTCATATTTTGAGCAGCCAATGAGCGAGAAATTAATACCGTTGGGCGAACTGTCTTCAGAACAAATATCTTTTCTTCCTATAGTTATGTAGATGTAAGCCACACAAGTGGCATTGGTGCCACGTTGTGGCAAGGAGAGTTTTTAGAAAGAGGCAGAAATGAGCGAGTTTATTAACCGTCCACTTTCGCGTCGTGGCTTCCTTGGCGGAGCAACTGTAGCAGCTGGTCTTGGTCTCACCGCTTGCGGTGGCGGACAGCAGAAGGCAGCTGAAGCTCCATCTGGAAAGGAAGGCGGCGGCACAATTACTGCTGGTACCGCTTATTCAACCCAGAACTATGATCCATCTACTACTTCATCAGCACTTGCCCTTGGTGTTAACTGGCAGGTAGTTGAGGGTCTCTATGGTCTTAACTTCCACGACTATTCCACCTTCAATGAGCTTGCTACTGCTGATCCTAAGAAGGTTGACGATTACACCTTTGAGATTACCCTCCGTGACGGCGCAAAGTTCTCTGATGGTAACGAGGTAAAGGCAGATGACGTTGTTGAGTCCTTTAACCGTTCTGCTGCTAAGGGTAGCGTCTACGTCCCAATGCTTTCCCCAATTGCTTCCGTAGAGAAGAAGGATGACAAGACTGTCACCGTTAAGACCACCATTGCTAACTTCTCCCTCCTCAAGGAGCGCCTGTCCATCGTTCGCGTTGTTCCAGCAAGCAGCTCTCAGGATGAGATGAAGAAGCAGCCAGTCGGCTCCGGTCCATGGCAGTTTGAGTCCATCTCTGACAACACTCTTGACCTTGTTCCTAACAAAAACTACAACGGCGCAACTCCTGCTAAGGACGAGAAGCTCCACTATGACGTCCTTAAGGACCCAACCGCTCGTCTGACTGCACAGCAGGACGGAACCACCCTTGCTATGGAAATGGTTCCTGCAGACGCTGTAGACCAGCTCAAGGGCGCAGGCTGCACCGTTGACGCTGTTCAGGGCTTTGGTGTCCGCTTTGCAATGTTCAACCTTGGCAAGGCTCCTTGGGACAACGTTAAGGTTCGCCAGGCATGCCTCTATGCACTTGATACAGATAAGATGCTTGCAAACGCATTCTCTGGTCAGGCAGAGGTTGCTACCAGCTACCTTCCTTCTTCCTTTGCTAACTATCACAAGGCATCTACTGTCTATGCACACGATGTAGATAAGTCTAAGAAGCTCATTTCTGAGTCCGGTATTACCCCAGGTGATGTTGTTCTCCGCACCACCGATAACGAGCAGGTTAAGTCCATGGCAACTCAGGTCAAGAACGACCTTGATGCACTTGGCTTTAATGTAAGCATCGTTTCCGATACTTCTCCTGCAACCTATGCTGCAATCGACGCAGTTGACGGTTCTTGGGATATCCTGCTTGCCCCTGGCGATCCTTCCTGCTTCGGCGCAGACGTCGACCTGCTGCTTAACTGGTGGTATGGCGATAACGTCTGGATGACCAAGCGTTGCCCATGGAAGGAGTCTGATGAGTGGACCAAGCTCCACAATCTTATGACCAAGGCTCTTGGCCAGTCTGGCGCTGATCAGCAGTCCACTTGGAACGAGTGCTTCGATATCATCGCTGAGAACGTACCTCTGTACCCAGTTCTCTTTGCTAAGACCTTCACCGCTTCCTGGAGCGAGAAGCCAAACAGCAACGGCGTTGCTCTCAAGGGCTTCAAGGGTATCGGAACCACCGGTCTGTCCTTCATTGATGTCAACACAGTTACTGCTAGCTAATTTGTTGCCATCACGCGCTTAGCATCTCATACATTGGGGCCCGAGCGTTTTACCTATAACGCTCGGGCTCTTGTGCGCAAAATTTAGTCCTGAGGTGCACAAAGTCTCATCAAATTTTATTTGTACGGTTTGTTTTAAAGAGAGAGGGGGAGATAGTGAACAACCTATTACGTCTTATCGGACGCCGTCTTATTGCGCTGCCGATTATGGCTCTAGGCGTCACCTTTCTCGTATTCTTCCTAATGTCTTTCTCGCATGTTGATCCTGCATACAATGCCTTAGGCGAGTCTGCTTCTGAAGAAGCCATCCAGCAGTATCACATTGAGAATGGCCTTGATGATCCATGGCCTGTGAGATATGTACGCTATATCAGTGATGTTGCTCATGGAAACTTGGGTACCTACGGCACTTCTCACTATTCAGTTGCTGCAAGAATTTCAAAGGCTCTGCCAGTAACTATGCAGTTGACCTTTATGGGTCTCTTTATTGGCGCAATAGTTTCGTTTACGTTGGGCGTTATTGCGGCTCTCTATAGAGATCAATGGCCCGATCAAATCATCCGCGTATTCTCAATTGCCGGTCTTGCAACGCCATCATTCTGGTTGGCAGTTCTTTTGATTCTGGTCTTTGCGTCTACGCTTAAGCTGCTTCCAGCCTCTGGAGCACTACCAGATCCTACGGTAAATCTTGTCGGCTACCTGGCTCGTATGATTATGCCGGCATTTGCACTTGCGGTTCCAATGTCTGGTCAGATGACCCGTATTGTTCGTACCGCTATGGTTGAGGAGCTGGATAAGGACTACGTCCGTACTGCTCGCGGTGCTGGTATTCCAGAGCGAATCGTCATCGCAAGAAACGTACTGCGCAACGCTCTTATTACCCCTGTAACCACGCTTGGCCTCAAGATTGGTTACCTCATGGGTGGCGCCGTTGTTATCGAGGTTATTTTTAACCTTCCTGGCATGGGTACCGCTATTCTCGAGGGCATCCAGGGTAACGAGGCAATGCTTGTTCAAGGCGTTGTTGTTGTCGTTGCACTGTCCTTCATCATCATCAACATTGTTGTTGATATGTTGTACATCTTGATTAACCCACGCATTAGGACGGTGTAGTGCGATGGTACAAATTAGAAAAAAACAAGTCGAGAAGCTCGAAGAAGCTGCAGCAAAGGGTTCAACCTTTGGTGGCTTTAAGAAGATGAAGACAGCTTCCAAGATTGCTCTTGTCATTCTTGTCTTTGTTGTTCTTGCTTCTGTCTTTGCAAACTTTATTGCTCCACATAACCCACTTGAGATTTTCAACGCTCGTCAGGCTCCAGGCAATGGATTCATTTTTGGTACTGACGATAAGGGTCGCGATATTCTTTCTCGTATGCTTTATGGTGGTCAGTATTCACTGGTCATTGGCTTTGGTGCTACGGGTATGGCACTGCTGTGTGGCTCAATTATTGGTGCAATTGCAGCTGTTTCTAGAAAGGCTGTTTCTGAGGTCATCATGCGTGTGCTTGACATCATCATGTCGTTCCCAGGCATTGCTCTTGCAGCAGTCTTTGTCTCTATTTTGGGTAACAGTGTTCCTTCAATTATCTTTGCTATTGGCTTTATGTACACGCCACAGATTGCTCGTATTGTTCGCGCAAACATCGTAAGCGAGTACGGCGAAGATTACGTAAGGGCAACCATTGTTTCTGGTGCTCGTGCACCATGGATTCTGTGGAAGCATGTTCTTCGTAACTGCATTGCTCCAATCATGGTCTTTACCGTTACGCTTGTTGCAGACGCAATCATCTTTGAGGCATCTCTGACCTTCATTGGTGCAGGTATTGCAGAGCCAACTCCAACATGGGGTAACATCCTGGCTGATGCTCGTGCCGGCGTTCTTGCTGGCCGTTGGTGGCAGGCATTCTTCCCAGGCCTGGCTATCATGATGACCTGCCTGGCGCTGAATATCCTCTCCGAGGGTCTTACTGACGCTATGGCAGCAGCACCTGGCGCTCCTGTTGATACAGAGAACTCTGACTCCAGGCGTGCAGATGACATCCTTGCATCTGATCCAGTTCGTGCCTACGCAGAGCAGGCAGAGTCCCTGGAGCGCAGACTTAATGCGCTTAAAGAGGTCGAGCTGTCCAGAACTGATAGGCGCAAGCCTGACTTTGATGTAAAGCCACTGCTCAGCGTTAAGGATCTTTGCATCAGCTTTGAGTCTCACGGAGACGTTAAGGTTGTTGACCACGTAAGCTTTGATGTTCGTCCTGGTCAGTGCATGGCACTGGTTGGCGAGTCTGGCTGCGGTAAGTCTATTACTACCAAGGTCATCATGGGTCTGACTGATCCAAAAGAGACTATTACTGGTGAGGTTCTCTACAAAGACCAAGACCTCCTGAAGCTCTCCAAAGAAGAGCATCGCAAGTTGCTTGGACACGAGCTTGCAATGGTCTACCAGGACGCTCTGTCCTCCTTGAACCCTTCCATGCTTATCTCTTCTCAGATGAAGCAGCTTACTAGCAGGGGAGGCACCCGTTCTGCAGAGGAGCTTCTGGAGCTTGTAGGCCTGGATCCAAAGCGTACGCTAGAGTCTTATCCACACGAGCTTTCTGGTGGTCAGCGCCAGCGTGTTCTGATTGCTATGGCGCTTACCCGCGATCCTTCTCTGGTTATCTGCGACGAGCCAACAACCGCTCTGGACGTTACTGTTCAGAAGCAGGTCATCAAGCTCTTAAATGACCTTCAGCGTCGTCTTGGCTTCGCAATGATCTTTGTAAGCCACGACCTTGCACTTGTTGCAGAGGTTGCTTCTGAGATTACCGTTATGTACGCTGGTCAGGTTATTGAGCAGGCAGCTACTACTGAGCTTCTGACCAATCCTGTTCACGAGTACACCCGCGGTCTTCTCGGCTCTGTTCTTTCCATTGAGGAAGGCGCACAGGATGGTACCAGACTTCACCAGGTACCAGGTTCTGTTCCTTCTCCAGAGGATTTCCCAACAGGCGATAGGTTTGCTCCTCGTTCAAGCCACCCAGATTTGGGACTTGAGGTTCACCCTGTTATCAAAGAGATTCCTGGTAAGCACCATCGTTTCTCCGAGTTGCCTGATGAGTATCTGAAGGAGCATGGTCTTGTGCCTTACCTTGAGCGTTCTCAAAAGGAGGTGAGGTAAATGGCTACAACAACTGAAGAGCAGCCAATTATCTTCCTCGATGATATTTCGGTTACGTTTAAGACACGTACAGGCTCAATCTTTAAGCCTAATAAGGTCCACGCAGTACAGAATGTTTCTCTCAAGCTTATGCCTGGTGAGACCATTGGTATTGTTGGTGAGTCTGGCTGCGGAAAGTCTACTACCGCAAATGTCATGTGTGGTCTTCAGTCACCAACGTCTGGTCATGTGTACTTCAAGGGAATGGATGTTACCAAGCGTACTCCAGAGCTCAGAAAGCAGATTGGCCGCGTTGTCTCCGTTGTCTTCCAGGACCCAGCAACTGCTCTTAACCCTCGTATGATTGTTAAAGACCAGCTCATGGATCCACTACTCGTGCACAAGGTAGGCACAGAGGCGGAGCGAGAAGCCCGTATTAATGAGCTTGTCGGTCTGGTAGGACTTCCACATTCTGCACTTCGCGCTCTTCCTGGTCAGCTCTCTGGTGGTCAGCGTCAGCGTGTTGCAATTGCACGTGCGCTTTCTCTGAACCCATCGGCAATCATTGCTGACGAACCTACTTCCGCACTGGACGTTTCTGTTCGCGCGCAGATCTTGAACCTGCTCACTGACCTCAAGTCTGAGCTGGGTCTCTCGATGATTTTTATTTCGCACGATATTCAAACTGTCCGCTATGTTTCTGACCGCATCATTGTTATGAATCACGGCCAGATTATGGAAGATGGTCCTGCTAAGCAGGTCTTTGAGCATCCAACTGATCCTTACACTAAGACGCTTTTGGGTGCTGCACCATCTTTGCTTCATCCTAAACTGGGTGAGTAGCGCTTACGTTTTTGTTTGACCAGAGCGCAGCTTAGGCTGCGCTCTTTTAGCTTGTTAGGTGGATCAATGCACCAAGAAACGCTTGAGCTTGCAGAATTGAAGGCAGCTCATGCTTTGACGCCCTATCCTTCGGATTTTGAGGCGTTTTGGAAGGCACGTATGGAGGAAGCAGATAACGCCCCTCTAAGCTGGCAGATTGTTCCTTCAACAGAGGTCACGTCAACTGCTTCAGCTCACTTTTTTGATCTTACATTTGTAGGCATTGATGGCGCGGAAATCTACGCAAAGTACCTGCGACCACAGACAGCCTCAGGCGTACAAACTCCGCTTGTTTTACAGTTCCATGGCTATCCAGGGGCTTCTCGCAGTTGGTTTGAGCAGAGTTCATTTTTAGGCATGGGCTGCTCACTGATTGCACTTGATAATCCTGGACAGGGTGGCCACAGTTTGGACGGAAGCTCGTATAAGAGCACTACTGTCTCGGGCCACTTGGTGCTTGGACTGGATGGACCTGTAGAGGACCTTTACTTTGTTCATCTGTATCAGAACATTCGCTTGTTCTGCAGAATTGTTCGCCAGCTTGAAGGAATTGATACAGATCGCGTTTTTGTAAACGGCGCCTCGCAGGGAGGCGGTATTGGTCTTGCTACTTGTGCACTCAATCAAGACCTTATTAATAGGGCAGCAATTCTTTATCCCTTCCTCACTGATTTTAGGTGTGTGTGGGAGCTTAATGCTGATGAGGTTGCCTACGAGGGCATCCGTTATTATTCCCGCTGGTTTGACGCAGATGGTTCTCGCGTTGATGAGGTCTTTGCAAAGCTTGCCTATATTGATTCAGCTAATTTTGCACGCCTGGTTACCTGTCCTGTGCTTTTTGGCACCGGACTTGATGATCCGGTAGTTCCTCCAGAGGCTCAGTTTGCGGCTTACAATGCCTTAACCTGTCCAAAGAGACATCTTCTTTATCCTGGATATGCGCATGAAGAGATTGGCTATTTTGACGATAAGATCATTGATTTCTTCTGCTCAGACAAGGGAGAGCAAGCTCTCGAGGCGCTGGACTCGTCATTTCCTGCTCAAGCAGAAGGCGAGGTGAAAGCATGAGGGGTTTAACACAAAGGCTTGATGATGCCCGTTCTTATCGCGGTGCGTGGCTTAGACCATCAAACTTTGAATTATTTTGGGAGACGTCGGTAGCGTTTGCACAAAATGCGCACGTAGAGAGTGCGGTTGAGCTTCTGTCTGCTACCCAGGCGGCAACGTTTAAGCGCATCACATTCACCTCAACTGACCAGACGCAGCTGCGTGCTCGCGTCATTCTTCCAGCGACCGCATCGGCAGCAGAGCTGCCAGCAGCGGTGCTCTTCTCCGATCTTGGTCGGGGAGTGCGTAGCTGGCTGCACCTATTGCGTTTCTCGGCGCTTGGCATGCCTGTTGTAGCCCTAGAAGCTCGCCCGTGCGAAGCGTCACTCAAAGACGCTTGGAGGGGAGCGTTGACCGCAGAGGAGCTTGCTCACGCGCTCATCAACCCAGATGATGCTGCATCCTCCACGCTCAAGCAGCTCATCGACGACGCGCTGATAACCACCGCGGTTGCCTCGCGCTTCCTGGGACGCACAACCGTTACCTGGGGAGAAGGTCTAGGCGGCTCGCAAGCATTGTTTGCAGCAGCACTTCTGCCCAAGGCAGTGAGCGCTGCCATGGCACTGAACCCGCTCTTTGCCGACAACGCAACAACCCTGCGCGGGGTTGTCGGGTGCGGAGACACTCCGCAGTCAGATGCAGCTATCGACGCGGTCGGTCTTCTCGACAGCGCGTGCGCGGCAGAGCTGGTGCGTGTACCAGCTCTTATCGGTACGGCCCTGCTGGACCAGAGCGCTCCAACTGAAGGAACGTTTGCGCTGTACAATCGCTTGCCAGGACAGAAGGAAATGCGCGTGTATCCCAAGTTTGGCCACGAGCGCATCAATCAGTTTGAGAACGAGCAAATCAACTATCTCTGCGAGGTTATATCAGGGCTTTGTCATAACTAAGCGGGCTATAATTACGTAGGTTCTTTGAAGTTGCTTTTGATCAATGCTTTGGTCGGCTACTTCAGTACATTGTTGTATGAAACCAGTTGGATTTTCCAACGTGTGAAAGGATAAAGCATGTCCAGTAACGTACCATTTAGCGGTGTTGTTCCACCAGTTGTAACCCCAGATACTCCAGACCATCAGCTTGATGTTGTGTCATTTGAGCGCTCTATTAATCGTCTCATTGAGGCTGGCGTAGACGGCCTGTTCTTCCTCGGCTCTTCTGGCGAGGTTGTCTTTGCAACTGATGAGCGTCGCGATCAGATTGTGCGCGAGGCTGTCCGCATTGTTGACCACCGTGTTCCGGTCCTTGTGGGCATCATTGATACCGAGACCGAGCGCGTCCTGGAGCACGGTCGCCGTGCCCTCGCA
>JAGZNE010000017.1:0-22434 GCA_018363825.1 Atopobium sp.
CATTCTTGCGAGAAACTCATCTTTGTTGCGAAGGTAGGTTTTCACACTATAAAGATAAGGAGTTTTCAGAAGAACAATTTAAGAGAGGAGTACTTGGTTCAATTCAGATAACCAAGGTGAATTCAAAAACCTATGGAGAGGGAATTATTGGAGAAGTTGCTCAATTTAGAGAAAACTGTATTTCTCAACTCCAACCAGAACAGAGCTTTGGCCGAGCGTTAGTTGCATGCGGTCTTTGTGCCTATAGGCCTAGCTTGTATAGCTTTAACATTCCTAGAATATTTATGCGTTGCGGTCTAATGCATCTCATTGCAATTTCTAGTTGTCACATGGTAATTCTCTCTACCTTTATTGACGCTTTTCTTAAAAAGCTAACGATAAAACCTCTTTTAAGAGGGGTAGTGAATTTATTTTTACTCAGTAGCTACGCGCTTTTCTGTGGATTACCTGCGTCTGCAATGAGGGCAATACTTCTTGTTGAACAAAAATACGTAATGCATTATGTGGGAAGAAAAAACCATACGCTCTCAGCAGTTTCTATCGTTGCACTATTTATGCTCTGTGTTGATCCACAGCTGAGCGTAAACATTGCTTTTACCTTGTCACTAGCATGTATTTTTGGCATGAATATCTACGGCGGTCTTGCTCAGTACTATGCAAAAATTGCTTTGCACATATCTGGATATGGAACAATACAGAAAATTCTTAGAAAACCGTTTTCTGACGTACGAAACACTATGTGTGCCACAACCGTTGCTCAGCTTTCGTGCCTTCCAATTTCTTGCATGTACTTTGGTCATTTTTCTTTACTTGCTCCTCTTTCAAGTGCACTGATTACAAGTTTATTTTCTCTTCTGAGCTTATTTGGAATTGGAGCAATAGCTTTATGTTGGTTTAAACCGGCTCAAGATGTTGCTTTCTGCCTTGTGGATTTTCTTGGTCAGTTTATAGAGACTCTTACTTCTTTTTTATCCGAAAGATCTTTTGCAAGCGTGTCGTTAACTGACATGAGCTGGATAGTTTCATTGCTTGTGTTTGCAGCAATGGTGGCTCTTTACGTGTTTTGGCCAAAAGGGAAAAGAGTAGTTTTATCTGGCATTTGTTTGATGGTGTTTATGCTTATTTTGGGTTTAAGTATCTACTGGAAGTTTTTCTCGCCAACAAGAATTTGTGTGATGGATATTGGCCAAGGTGATGCCATATTGCTCAGTGACGGCGCGCATTCTCTGCTCGTAGACACGAGTGTGGGAGATGTGGTTAATGACGCTCTAGAGCGACAACACATCTCATATCTTGATGCTATTTTGCTCACACACCTTGATGAGGATCATGCTGGTGGCGTGAGGTATATGGTTGGTTCGGTGAAGGCGGGTCGGGTATTAGTTGGAGAAGGAATAACAAAACAAGAAAAACCTGAGCTTCAGAGAGCTATTCAGAGGATTTCCGGCAGCAGCTCCTATGAAGTTTTATATGGTGATGAATTTGATGTTGGTCGCTTTCATATCCGCGTTGTGTGGCCACATAGGGGATACAAAGCTAAAGAAGCTAATAATGCGTCGGTTGAGCTCTATGTGACATATAACGACGGGCAAAATACCTTAACTACGCTTTTAACGGGAGACGCTGAAAGAGATCAGACAAAAGAGACGGTAGATTCAGGCGATGTAGGCGATATAGATTTCTTAAAAGTTGGACATCATGGTGCAGCAAAGTCGCTTTATCCAGAAACTGCTCGTGCGCTAAAACCCGAGGTAGCAATTGCAAGTGCTGGAAAGAATAATCGTTATGGTCATCCTAAACAGGAAGCGGTGGATATCTTAGAGGGTGTTGGCGCAAGGTTTTATTGCACAAAAGATTATGGAGACGTCACCGTATTTCCCGGAGAACATGGACCTAGGGTAAGTGTGCAACATGCTAAAGTAGATACAGATTTAGAGGAGGAAAAAGATGGCGGAGCAGGCTAAGCTACTAGCTGCATATTTGGCTGTTGGCCCTGACGAGATGAAGCGTGCGAGGGCTATAGACAAGCTTAAAAGCCGTCTTAACCAGAGTTTTATTACGTTTAATCTTGATGATATTTCTGTAAGTGCTGAGCTGACTCCAGAATCTGTTCTGTCATCCGCTCAAACACTACCTATGGGTGATTCTAGACGAATTGTTGTCATTGATGATGTAGGTAAATTGCCTAAGTCTGTGTCAGAGGCTCTTGTTGAGTATCTAAAGAACCCCAATCCAACTACTACGCTGATGCTTTCTGCAAGTAAACTTGCCAAAACAACAAGGCTCTACAAAGCAGTTGATGCCCTAGGTAAGCTCGCGATTATTAATTGCGGTGCAATGACCAGAAGCGAATTGCCTAAATATATTGGAGATCTTGGAAGAAAGTATGGGCTACAAATTCCAGCAAATGTGGCCAATGAACTTGTAAGTCGTGTTGGCGATAATACCACCATGCTCGATTCTCAGATTAAATCTCTAGCAGCTCTGTTGGGTCGTCCTGGTGCATTTGACGTTCAGTTTGTAGAGACTCATGTTGCACGAGTGGTTGAGGTCAAGCCGTGGGATTTTCTCGACAGCTTATCAGCGAGAAATGCTCAAAAGGCTTTGGAGCTTTACAGTCAGATGGATGAATCGGGAGCTATTGGAAATCTGTCACTTATGACTGGACGCGTAAGAGAGCTTATTTGCGCTAGGTCTATGGTTAAGCGTGGTACAGAGCGGGAAATTGCCTCAGTTTTGGGCAAGCAGGACTGGCAAGTAAGAAATTATGCACGATGGGCGCGTCAATTTGCAGATGGCGAGCTTGAACGTATTCTGGGCCTCTGTGCAGATGCAGAACGTGGTCTTAAGAGTGGAGAAGATAAAACAACCACAATGACCAAGCTTATCTTTGCTCTGTGCGGCGTCGCAAATGTGTAGATTCAAAGAATTCAGGTAAGAAAAAACGGACTCCAAGGAATCCGTTTTAAAAGTTTAAAAGTAGATAAGAACTACTTAAGGGTGTTAACAAGCTTCTGAACGCCGCTCTTACGCTGAGCAGCCTGATTCTTGTGTACGATGCCCTTAGAAGCAGCCTTGTCAAGAAGGCGGGATGCCTTGTTAGCTGCAACCTGTGCGTCCTCAAGCTGGCCTGCCTCAACAGCAGTGCGAACTGCCTTAATAGCAGTCTTAAGCTCGGAACGGACAGCCTTGTTGCGCTGGCGTGCCTTCTCAGCGGTGAGAATACGCTTCTTCTGAGACTTGATGTTAGCCACGTGCGGTTCCTTTCGGTGTTTACTATGTGAGGCCTCTTCGCTGAGACACGTTTGAGGCAGCTGTTGAAGTATAGCACGAAGGGGGTAGTTTACGCTATTATTTTCCTTATGAATACACAGGATACTTCACATATTCGCAACTTCTCTATTGTTGCGCACATCGATCACGGTAAATCTACCATCAGTGACCGCATTTTAGAGCTTACTCATACCGTTGAAGAACGCGATATGGAGTCACAGCTCTTGGACACTATGGACATTGAACGTGAGCGTGGAATTACCATTAAATCAAATGCAGTCCGCGTCATGTATGACGCAGATGATGGAGAGCGCTATCAGTTCAACCTGATTGATACCCCAGGCCACGTTGACTTTACCTATGAGGTCTCAAGGTCTTTGGCTGCTTGTGAGGGTGCAGTGCTGGTTGTTGATGCAACGCAAGGCGTTGAGGCACAGACTGTCTCAAACGCCATGCTGGCCATGAACGCTAACCTGGATATTGTTCCTGCAATCAATAAGATTGACCTTCCATCTGCTCGACCTGAAGAGGTACGTGCAGAAATTGAAGATGTTCTTGCTATCCCGGCTGATGATGCGGTATGTGTCTCCGGTAAAACAGGTGAGGGTATTCACGAGCTCCTTGAGGCTTTGGTGTATTTGGTTTCTCCTCCAAAGGGAAACCCTACAGCTCCACTTAAGGCGCTTATTCTTGACTCGTATTTTGACCAGTTCAGAGGCGTCGTTGCAACAGTGCGTGTTTTTGATGGTTCAATTAAGGCCGGTGACCAGCTTCTTATGATGCAGGGATCTATGCCTTTTCTTGTTGAAGAAGTTGGCACTAAGAGACCTCTTGAGATGGCTGTTGACCAGCTTTCTGTTGGTGAAGTTGGCTATGTGGTAACTGGCCTCAAAGACCCTGAAGCTGTCCGCGTTGGAGACACGCTGACCTATAAGCAAAATCCATGTTCAGAACCACTACCAGGTTACCGCGAGGCAAAACCAATGGTATTTACCGGTCTTTTCCCGGTTGATAACAAACAGTACGAGAATCTCCGTGACGCACTTGATAAGTTGCACGTTAATGATCCATCTCTTACGTGGTCTCCAGAGACGTCTGTTGCTTTGGGATTTGGCTTCAGAGTAGGCTTTTTGGGTCTTCTCCACATGGAGGTTGTCAAAGAACGTCTTGAGCGTGAGTTTGACCTGGACTTGATTGCTACCAGTCCCTCTGTTGACTATCACGTCTATAAGACCGATGGAACTATGATTGAGATTACCAGTCCTCAAGATCTTCCAGAGGTTACCAAGATTGACCGCATTGATGAGCCGTACCTCAAGGCAAAAATTATTGTGCCTCCTGAGTTTGTTGGTACGGTTATGCAGCTTGTTGTTGATCATCGTGGCGTATCTGAAGACATGGTGTATCTGTCTGATAGGTCCGTCGAGATGATTTTTAGCATTCCTTTGGCCGAGCTTATCCTGGACTTCTTTGACCAGCTTAAGAGTAGAACCAAAGGTTATGCCTCACTTGACTATGAGTTTGATTCGTATCGCACTTCTGACCTGGTTAAGCTTGATATCTTGCTTGCTGGAGACGTCGTTGATGCGCTTTCGTTTATTGTTCACAAAGACAAAGCATATAATCTTGCTCGTGGTCTTTGCGACAGACTAAAAGGCATCATTCCTCAGCAGCTCTTTGAGGTTCCTATTCAAGGTGCTATTGGCAATAAAATCATTTCTCGCTCTACTGTTCGCGCACGTAGAAAGGACGTCTTGGCTAAATGCTACGGCGGTGATATTTCCAGAAAGCGCAAACTGCTTGAAAAACAAAAAGAGGGTAAGAAGCGCATGAAGCAGATTGGCTCAGTCGAAGTACCTCAAGAGGCATTCTTGGCTGTTCTCAAGGTTGATGACGAGTAGAAGGTTTTGTGGTGGAGTCGCTTCAAACCATTATTGCCACCTGCGCCCCTGAGGCAGGTCTTTCTTCCCATATTGCACCATTTGCGACAGGTCCCTCACTCAAGGAGCGTCTGTCCGCTCATCCTGTGCTTATGGCACCCATGGCTGGCGTCAGTGATGGTGTGTATCGCACTATGGCTCGAGCGGGCGGAGCAGGTCTTGCATACTCAGAAATGGTTTCTGTCGCAGGAATTCATTATGGTGGCGAGAAAACCTGGGAGCTTGTAGAGCCTCTTTCAACTGAGCCAGATATTGCTGTTCAACTATTTGGTTCAAAGCCAGAGCAGTTTAAAGAAGCGGCAGCTCAGATTAGTGAGCGCCTAGGAAATAAACTTGCTCTTATCGATATTAATATGGCTTGTCCTGTTCCTAAGGTTGTCAAAAAAGGGGAGGGCTCAGCCCTTCTGGACACCCCAGAGCTTGCTGCAGATTTGGTTAAGGCTTGTCTGTCTGAGGTTAACGTACCTGTTACTGTAAAGATTAGGCGTGGTAGACGTCAGGATGAGGAAGTGGCACCTGAGTTTGCTCGCGCCATGGAG
Organism: Atopobium sp.; assembly: GCA_018363825.1. Taxonomy (GTDB): domain Bacteria; phylum Actinomycetota; class Coriobacteriia; order Coriobacteriales; family Atopobiaceae; genus Lancefieldella. Next base: position 5,753 of record JAGZNE010000017.1, read on the forward strand.
GCTGCTGGAGCATCTGCCGTTGCTATTCACGGTCGCTTTGCTACCCAGATGTATCGTGGTCAGGCAGAGTGGGAGACAGTTAATAGGGTTTGCGACGCCGTTTCTATTCCGGTCATAGGCTCTGGCGACATGCTCTCTGCTGAAGCAGCAGCTCATGCTCTTACAGAGACAGGTGTGACGGCTGTAATGATTGCTCGTGGAACGTATGGAAATCCGTGGATATTTAAAAACACTCAAGCTTTAGTTGAGGGTCAACCTGTGCTTGTCCCAACGCTTGATCAAATGCTTGCATCTTTTATGATGCACGTAAAGTTGCTTGATGCTGCCCACATTCATATTGCTCGCGCTAGAAGCCTCTCTACCTGGTATTTTAGAGGTATTCCAAACGCAGCCTATTGGCGTGGAAAGTCAGTAAAGTGCGTTACGGCCCAGGATTTTATTGATCTTGCACTAGAGATTAAAGAAACCGTCAAGCGGCTTGAGGGTGAGCAAGAATTTCCTGAGCATAATCTACCTATGAGCTAGTGATCTGTTGTGGATTCCTGGCAGTCTAAATACAACCAAACGGCCACTCCTGCACTTTACCTGCATATTCCGTTTTGCGCACAAAAATGCTTCTATTGCGATTTTTCTTCTTGGTCCACAAGACAAGACGATAATCGCATGAAAGATTACGTTAATGCACTAAAACATCAGCTAGATGAAGCCGCTCAACTTGGGCTGTTAGCAGCTACTAAAACGGTTTATATGGGAGGCGGAACTCCCAGCTTGCTTGGGCAAGATGCGGCAGATTTGGCGCAACACACTTCAGCGATTGTAAATCCTGATGAGTTCAGTATTGAAGCAAATCCAGACTCACTGTCTGATGATCTTCTCGCCAGTCTTGCTACGGGCGGGGTAACACGAATTTCTTTGGGAGTTCAAAGTTTTAACAATAACGAGCTCAAAAAGTTGGGCAGAATTCACTCGGCCGACCTGGCTTACGACAGAGTACTTGCTGCAAAAGAGTATGACTACGATATGTCGGTTGATCTTATGTGCGCTATTCCTGAGCAAACAGAGAGTTCTTGGGAGTTTTCACTCTCAAGATTTATCTCGCTTGGCGTAAATCATGTGAGCGTCTATCCGCTAACTATTGAAGAAGGCACGGCGCTGGCTAAGCAAACCCAGGATAAAGACACTCCATGGAACGCTTATGACGTACAGGCAGATCGAATGCAGGCGGCCTCAAAGGTGCTTCAAGCGGCGGGGTTTGAACGCTACGAGGTAGCAAGTTACGCTCGCAATCAGAAGAGCTGTAAGCACAATAAGATGTACTGGACAGGCGAGTCGTACCTTGGTCTTGGCACGAGCGCTGCAAGTATGCTGACTGCAGCTGAGTACGATGTACTTGCCAAGGTCAACGCCTCTTTGCCAAAGCGTCCGCAAAATGCCGTACGTGCGCGACTGGTGGTTCTTGATGCGCCAAGAAAAATTGCTGAAGGTGCGCCGCTTTTCTCGACAGAGTTTGATGTTGAATTTCTGACTCAAAGAGAAGCTGTGGCAGAAGATTTGATGCTGCACGCTCGACTTATGGAGACAATCTCGCCTGCACTTTTGGATGAGTCTGAACGAGTATTTGGAGCGCCATCGATGCAAAAAGTGCTTGACTCCTGTTTGCATGATGAGCTGCTAGAATGCGTCAATAACGAAGATTCTAAGGATAAAACTACGTACAGGCCTACCGAGAAGGGCTGGCTGCTTGGAAACGAGCTCTATGGACGTCTTTGGGATTTAAGATAATGTTAGAAAAATTTATTTGATGTAGTTAGTATTTACTTGATGTTTCAAAATAATTGAAAAATAAGAAAAGGATTGAAGAATGGGAGAAAAAAGACCTAATTTTGATGATATTACATCTTTTGATGAGTTTATTAAGTATTACTGGTATCGTGAAGAACTTATGCAAATATGTAAGTCTTTAGGTTTGGAATATAGAGGTACAAAACAAGAGCTCAATAATATTATTGAGCAGTATTTTAAAGGTAATTTGATTAAGAAAAGACTTACAAAGAATAAAAAAGTCAATAAAAAAATTGTTACTTTAAATTCGTCATTGCTTGAGTGTGGCTTCTCATTTAATTCAAAGTTTAGAGAATATTTTTCTTCTTTAACAAAAGTTTCACCATTTAAATTTACTGCTGATATGGCTGCTGCTTGGAGAAAAGTTAAGAGAGAGAACAATAGTGCATTTACAATCAGGGATTTGTTAAATGTATATTATGGTGATTTAGATTATGCGAAATACGATAATTCGGCTTGTCAGTGGAATAAATTTTTAAAAGATTTTTGTGCAGATGAAAATAGCTATAACTATTCTAATAAATTAAAGGTGGCTTCTGTTCTTTGGAAAGAAGTTAGAGATTCAAAAGGCAAAAAAATCTATTCGAAAGATTTATTAACTAAGTATGCATTTAAAATACGGGAATATCATAAGTAAACATTTGATAATTTTCTTCATTTGCAGTTTGAAAAAGTCATGAACACATTCGATAGTATGTCGATTTTTCATGTATGTAGTTAACGAATATTCTTAATGGGATTTGGTTGCATTAAGTTAAAAACAAGTGGGTACACTTTCAAACGTTCTCGTGATGCAGATTTTTATGGGTTGAATCGGAGAGATTTCATGGCTGCTATGAACGAAAAGGACTACTACGCCATCCTTGGTGTTTCTGAGTCCGCGACAGCTGAAGAAATTAGAAAAGCTTTTCAAACTAAAGCTCGCAAGCTTCATCCAGACGTCAACAAAGAGCCTGATGCTGAAGAGCGTTTTAAAGAGGTTTCTGAGGCATATGCTGTTCTATCAGATGCCGAGAAACGCCGTCGTTATGACGCAATGAGAAGCGGCTCTTTCTACGGTGGCGGTTATGGACCCTCTGGTTATCCAGGTGGATCTACCTATGGAGGTTCTCCTTTTGAGGGAGGATTCCCGTTTGGCGATATTAACTTTAATAATTGGACTACTGGATCTCAAAAGCGCTCTCGCGCATATAAGCCTCAGACAGGTGCAGATATTGTCTACGACTTAACACTGAATGACACTGACGCTAAAAATGGTGTTAAGAAAGGCATAACGTACCAGCGTTTTGTAACCTGTGATGCTTGTGCTGGTAAGGGTTCTCAGCATAAGACTGAGGCAACCACCTGTCCTACCTGTCATGGAACGGGACACATTGATATTGATCTTTCTTCCATTTTTGGAGTTGGAAAGTTCAGAGTTGATTGTCCAGAGTGTGATGGTGCTGGACACGTTGTGCAGGACCCCTGTGATGTTTGCGGCGGTTCGGGACGTGTTTTATCTGCAAGTGAAATTATGGTTGATGTACCAGCTAACTCGCATGATGGCGATCAGATCAGAGTGCCTGGAATGGGAAATGCAGGAACAAATGGTTCTGCAACCGGCGACTTTATCGTAAATATCAAGGTTCCTTCAGAGCAGTTGACGTTCCGTCAACGCGCGGGAGCTCGTATTACTGGCATTACTGCAATGCTTTTAGTATTTGTGGCGCTTAATTTGAGGTCACCATTATTTGCCATTGTTTTGATTCCACTTTTGATATTTGGCATTAGAAATGTTCTTGCAGATGGTGTAAAGATGAACGCCGGCTGGTGGAGAAGCTTTGCAAATGCATTTGTTTCGGGAATCATCAATGGTGCCTTCTACTCAATTATTATTATGACTTTGTATGCTTGTACGGCCGGTTTGGGCCATGTTGGATATATGGGAATTTAAGTTTTAGGTTTTACAAGGGGAGAGTTAGTAAGCGTGGCAGAGAAGAAAGACTTCTACGAGCTCTTAGGCGTTGCTCGTGATGCAGACCAAAAAACTATCAAGCGAGCTTTTTTAAAGCTTGCAAGAAAGCTGCACCCTGATGTTTCTGATGACCCTCATGCAGAAGAAAAGTTTAAAGAGGTAAACGAAGCTTATTCTGTACTTTCAGATGAGCAAAAGCGAGCCAACTATGACCGTTATGGTGATCCTAATGGTCCATCTGGTTTTGGCGGCGGCTATGTGGATATGTCAGATATCTTTGGCGGCGGTTTTGGTGGCTTTGGAGATATCTTTGATTCCTTCTTTGGTGGCAGCCATGGTGGTCGAGGTGCTGCTCAACGCACTCGTGGTAGTGATATGGGTATCAGGCTGTCCATTACGCTGGAAGAAGCCGCAGCTGGAGTTACTAAAACTATCTCGTATAACAGACTTTCTACCTGCGATGACTGTAACGGCACTGGTCTTGGTGAGGGCGGAAAAATCGAAGACTGTCCACGCTGCCACGGTACGGGCACGGTAGTCCAGGTTCAAAATACCGTTTTTGGCCAAATGCAGTCTCAGACAGTTTGTCCAGAGTGCCAAGGAACAGGCAAGAAAGTTGAGCACGCGTGCGAGACCTGTGGAGGTCAGGGAAGAACCCCTGATCACGAGCGTGTTTCTGTAGAAATTCCAGCAGGCGTTCATTCTGGCCAGTCAATTTCTATTGCCGGTAAGGGCGAGGCTGGCGTTAGAGGTGACACCTCTGGCGACCTTATCGTAACCATTGAGGTTTCCCAGCATAAAGACTTTGAGCGCAGAGGAGACGATCTCTTTACTTCAGTGAGCGTTGATTCTCTTGAGGCAATCGTTGGTACTACTGTCACCATTGATGGCATTATCAAAGATGAAACTATTGAGATTGCAATTCCAGCGGGCTGTAAGTACGGCCAGCAACTGAGTGTTGCTGGTAAAGGTATGCCTCGTTTGCACACTAAGGCCCGTGGCAACCTTTACGTTCTGGTTCACATTGAGACTTCAACTGGATTGACTAAAGATCAGTTAGAGACGCTTACCTCCCTTATTGATGAGCGCAAGCAAAGTGGCGCTCAAGAAACTCAAGATGAGCAGCATGATCAGCATTCTGCAGCAGAAGATTCCTTTGATCATAAAGACAGGAAAGCCAAAAAGGCTTCCAAGAAGAGGCGCTAATGGCTCATGGAATTGCGCTCATAAATCTTGGATGTAGAGTTAATCGCGTAGAGCTTGATTTAATGGCAGACTCTCTGCTCCGTATGGGATGCCGCATTGTTGAAGAAGATGAGGCTCAAGCCATTGTCATCAACACGTGCGCTGTCACTGCAGAAGCTGAGGCTAAGACGAGAAAAGCCGTGCGTAAAGCAGCGCTTATGCCAGGAGCTCCTCTTGTAGTTGCAACGGGTTGTGTTGCAAGTCTTTTTGCTGACGAGCTTGCCTCTCTTGCTCCTAACGTTGTGGTAGAAGCCGAGAAGGACAAAGTTGCAGATAGAGTTCTTGAAGAGCTAGGTTTTGCTCCAGAATCCGTAAGCGACGACGGACTTGTCATCTCCAAGCCTACTCCAACAGGTCGTACGCGCCCTGGCATCAAAATTCAAGATGGTTGCGATAATCGTTGCACCTTCTGCATTGTGTGGAAAGCACGTGGCGCAGGTAAGTCTCTTGATCCTCGTGAAGTTGTTTTGCAGGTAAAAGATGCTATGAGTAGAGGAGCTCAAGAGGTTGTTCTTACGGGAATCAACCTTGGTAGCTATAAGGCTCAACTTGAGGATGAAGGTGGAAGAATTCTACGTCTTCCTGATCTTCTCGAGTATGTGCTTGAAAAAACTGAGGTTGGTCGCTTGAGGCTTTCTTCTCTTGAGCCACCAGATGTAAATGCTCGTTTGGTAGAGGTAATTGCTGCCTCCAACGGAAGAATTGCACCTTTCTTGCATATCTGTCTTCAGTCCGGATGTGACGCTACGCTTGCTCGTATGGGCAGGGTGTATAGGACAGAGCTTTATCGCAAGGCTGTTGAGGAAGCGCGTTCGGTACTGCCAACCATTGCTTTGGGAACGGACCTTATCGTTGGTTTTCCTGGAGAAACTGATAAAGAATTTGACGAGTCGTATGAGTTTTGTCGTCAGATGGGCTTTTCAAAGATGCATGTATTTAGGTATTCCAAGCGTCCTGGAACGCCTGCGGCTACTGCTCCAAATCAGGTAGATCCAAAAGTGATGGCTGAGCGCGCCAAGAAAATGCGTGATTTGGGTAATGCTATGCGCTTTGAGGCTGCTAAGAAGCTTGTTGGTACCTGCGATAATGTGGTGGTACAGTATCCTGGTAGGGGAATTTCTGGTGGTCTTTTTGATGTCCAGGTAGATCCTACTATTGAACTTGATGAACTTATCGCTATGCGCTTTGATGAAGTTTTACCTAATGGAACGCTAAAAGCTACTCGTTTATAAATTGGGGGAACATGGAGCCAACACAGATTCGCTTAACTATTCCTGATTCAGTGGATCCTTTATATCTGACCGGTCCAGCTGATAGTTTGCTCAGAGAAATTGAAGCGTCATGTGCGGCTCTTATTTCAGTCAGAGGCAAAGCAATCTTTTTGTCGGGAACTTCTCAAGAAATTGAGCAGTTAACGCTTATTTTTTCTCACCTGATTCAAATGGTCGAGTCTGGATCTAGGCCAACGCTTGAAGACGTAAAGTTGCTGCTTGATAGTACAAAAAGAAATGCCAACTTAGAGCAAACGGGAACACGTACCCTGTTTGTAACTCATAAAGGCAAAGCAATTCAGCCTAAAACACAAGGTCAAATAGCGTATACCAAGGCAATTGCAAACAACTCTATAACCTTTGGTATTGGTCCTGCGGGTACCGGCAAAACCTATTTGGCAGTTGCCATGGCGCTTGCAGCTTTGACTTCTCAGCAAATCAGCAGAATTGTGCTGGTAAGACCTGTTGTAGAAGCAGGAGAGTCTCTCGGCTTTCTTCCAGGCACGCTTCAAGAAAAGCTGGATCCCTACATTAGGCCGCTCTATGACGCGCTTTTTGATATGACCTCCATGGAGTATGCTAATAACCTTATTGAACAGGGAATTGTTGAAATTGCTCCACTTGCATTTATGCGCGGCCGCACTATGAACGATGCGTTTGTCATTTTGGATGAGGCTCAAAATACCACTCCTGAGCAGATGAAAATGTTTTTGACTCGCCTGGGTTTCTCGTCAAAGTTTGTGATAACTGGTGATGCAACACAGCGAGACCTTGTAGGAAAAAGCGGTTTGGATGTTGCTCGACAGGTGTTGGGTAATCTTGAAGACGTTGCTTTTGTCGATTTAGATAGAAATGATATTGTTCGCCACACGTTGGTTGGTAAGATAGTTGATGCATACACTGCGCATGAGAAAAAACAGCTAGGGGAGTAACGTGGTTAACGAGTACGACATTGTGATTGAAGAAGGCGTGGAGTCGCCAATTTCTGTGGAAGAGATTGAAGCCGATTGCAATCTTGTACTCTCTGAAGAGGGCGTGGAGCGCCCCTGTACCGTCTCCATTTCTGTAGTCAGTGATGCAGAGATTCAGCAGGTAAACCTTGAGTGGCGAGAAAAAAATGTACCTACTGACGTTATTTCACTTGAGGTAGAGCGCCCTGATGATCCAGATTTGGCTCCCGGTGAGATGTGTGAGCTGGGCGATATTATTCTGGCTCCTCATTTTATTGCTCGCCAGGCAAAAGAATATGGCACTACAGAGGCAGATGAGTTTAGGCTTATGCTTGTTCACGCCATGCTCCACCTGCTTGGATATGACCATATTGAAGATGATGAGGCAGAGGTTATGGAGGCTCGTGAAGACGCTCTTGTTGCTCTGCTTTCAACAGATAGGACTATTGAGCCAGTTGTATTGACTCGCCACCGTGAGGGGATTGACGAGTAATGATTCCGGGATCTAAAGGCAGACATCCAAGCTTTAAGCGCGGCCTTCTCTTTGCACTACAGGGCGCTCGCCAAGCATTTGCTCAGGAAGCAAACTTGCGTCGTATGGCCGTTGCTGCTGCAGTAACCGTGGTGGCGGGATTGTTTGTTGGTTTAGACGCTGTGAGCTGGGCACTTGTTTTTGCTTGTATTGGTGCGGTTTTAACCACAGAACTTCTCAATACAGCAATAGAAACCGTGGTAGATCTGGTTTCTCCAGAGTTTCACCCCATGGCTGGTAAAGCTAAAGATATTGCGGCAGCTGCATCGTGCTGCATTAGCATTACCGCAGCTCTTATAGGACTTTTGATTTTCTCGCGTGCAATTTTTCATTGGTAAGTTGGAGGATACATGACTACCAATTCAGTTTCTGAAAACACTTCATCTGAGACCACTCCCTTTAGGAGCGGTTTTGTTGCCTTAGTTGGTCGTCCTAGTGTTGGTAAGTCCACGCTGTTAAACGCATGTATGGGTCAGAAGGTGGCCATTGCAAGCCCTGTTGCCCAGACAACGCGTCGTCGTTTTAGGGCAGTGGTAAACGGTGAGAACTCCCAGCTGGTCATTGTAGATACTCCAGGCCTCCACAAGCCCAAAGACGCTCTTGGAAAAGAGCTCAATAAGGCAGCGCTCGGAGAGCTTAATGACGCTGATGTCATTGCTTTTTTGATTGATGCCACCAAGCCTGTTGGTCGTGGAGATGAATGGGTTGCCAATCATGTTGAGCAGGCGCATGCCGCCTTTAAGCTGCTAGTTATTACCAAGGCTGACATTGCAACTCCAGAGCAAGTAACAGAGCAGCTTGAGGCTGCCCAGGCTCTTGTGCACTTTGATGACGTGCTTGTTGTTTCTGCTCCAGAAGACTTCAATATCCAGGCATTTATTGAGCTTGTGTCAGAACATCTTCCTGAGGGTCCTATGTGGTTCCCAGAGGATATGGAGACTGACGCATTGCCAGAAGACCTGGTAGCAGAGTTTGTCCGCGAGAAGCTTTTGCTGAACCTTCGTCAGGAAGTTCCACATTCTGTTGCCGTTGTTTGCGATTCTTACGAGGTGGCAACAGATGGACATCTCTCTATTTCTGCCACCATTTTGGTTGAGCGAGAAGGACAAAAGGGCATCGTAGTTGGCCAGGGCGGCTCTATGATTAAGCGTGTTGGCGTTGAGGCTAGAAAAGATCTAGAGAAACTGTTTGGTCGCAAGGTTTATCTTGACCTGCAGGTGCGCGTTCAGCCTCTCTGGAGACGTGATGCCAATGAGATTAAGCGCCTAGGTTACTCAACTGAGGACTAGTTGTGCCTGGTAGAAAGACAACGCGTCTTAAAGCAATTGTGCTTGATAGAACAAAACTCGCTGAGCAAGACCTCATCTTAACCATGCTCTCCGATTCAGGAGAAGAGCGTCGTGTAGTCGCAAAGGGTGCTAGAAAGCCAGGCGGCCGATTTGCAGCCCGCGTTGAACTGTTTTGTGAGCTAGACGTACTGCTGGCAGAAGGTCGCTCACTTGATATCTTGTCCGAGGCAACCTTGCTTGAGCCGCACGCATCGCTGCGCGGAGATCTTTCTAAGGTAGCGGCTGCGTCAGCTATCTGTGAAGTCGCACGTCTTTCGTGTATCGACGGCGTCGAAGACGCGTTTCTCTATCCACTGCTCTCTCGCGCTCTCAGAGCCTGTGAAGAAGTAGCTGATGAGAAACACTTAGATCTTGTTGTTGCTGCTTATGTGTTTAAGGTTTTGGCACATGAAGGCTGGCGCCCTGAGTTGGAATCGTGCATTGCCTGTGGAGATGAAGCTCTGACGTACTTCTCGCCAGCTGCTGGTGGTGCATTGTGTGGAAGTTGTGCGCATGAGATTGAGGGCGCCATTGAGGTAACTCCACTTGAGCTCTCGTGGTTGTCGTCGCTTCTAAAACTTACCTTTGACCAGCTTGTTGTTGCCGAGATTGCTCCAGAAACTGCGCTCTTTTTGCTCACCAGTGCGCATATTTGGGCGGCTACACACCTTGAAGCGCGCCTCAAGGCATTTGAATTTTTGCTCAGTATCTAGCTGAAGTGTATTTTTACTAGCAAAGTTCACCAGTAACTGGTATCCTCTTGTAGGTTATTTCCTTGTTCTTAGGGGCTAGTCACTGCCGGCTACCTTCTCAGTACAAGGAGTATTCAACGCGAAAGGCGGTTTATTATGGCAGTAACTAAGGATCGTAAGGCTGAGCTCATCAAGCAGTACGGCAAGGACGAGAAGGACTCCGGTTCCGCACAGGTTCAGGTTGCTCTTCTTACTGAGCGTATTCGTCAGCTCACCGACCACATGAAGTCCCACCAGAAGGACTTCCACACTCGTCGTGGTCTTCTGATGCTCGTTGGTAAGCGTCGTCGTCTTCTTTCTTACATCAAGTCGAACGACATTGAAGAGTACCGTACTCTTATTGCTTCCCTGGGTATCCGCGACAACATCCAGTAAGTTGGCTTTTTAGGGCGCCGTCTGGCGCCCTTTATGTTTGAGGCCCGTTTGCAATGGGGCAAACGGAGATAGAAGAGGAAAGAAATGACTAAAGTAACTCACGAATTTGACCTCTATGGTAAGCACTACACCCTTGAGGCTGGTGAGCTCGCAAAGCAGGCAACCGGTGCCTGTATCGTTAAGTGCGGCGATTCCACCGTACTTCTCACTGCAGTGGTTTCCAAGGAGCGTAAGGATTACGACTTCTTCCCACTGACTGTTGATTTTATTGAGAAAATGTACGCAGTTGGCCGCGTTCCTGGTGGATACCTCAAGCGTGAGGCTCGTCCATCCGAGAAGGCAACCCTTACTGCTCGTATGATTGACCGTCCTCTGCGTCCTTCCTTCCCAGAAGGTTTCCGCAACGAGGTTCAGATTGTTGCAACTTCTCTTGTTGCTGATCAGGTGAATGCTGTTGATACCATCTCTGTCATGGGCGCATCCGCTGCTCTGGCTGTTGGTGGCGTTCCTTTTGAGGGACCACTTGCGTGTGTCCGTATTGGTCGCAACGCTGATACTGGTGAGTTCCTGGTTAACCCAACCTACGAAGAGCGCGATCACTCTGATCTTGACCTTGAGCTTGGCGGCTCTTCAACCTTCATTTCCATGCTTGAGGCTGGTGCAGATGAGATTTCCGAAGAGGACATGCTCTCTGCTATGGCATTTGGCCAAGAGGCAATTGCAGCATTCTGCGAGGAGCAGAAGAAGTTCATTGCTAAGTGGGAAGAGGTTAATGGTCCTATTGTTAAGCGCGAGTACATCCTTGACGAGCCCATCGCTGAGGTTCACGACCGCATCTTTGCTTACTACGATCAGATGAGCGCTGCTCTTAAGGATGCTGACAAGCAGTCCCGTATGCAGAAGGTTGCTGACTTGATGGATGAGATCAAGGCTCAGTTTACCGAGGAGGAGCAGGAGCTTTGGAGCCGCGCTATTGCAGTTGAGCTCAAGGCTCTTGAGAAGCATGCAATGCGCGTCATGGTTGTTGAGACCGGCGAGCGCGTTGACGGCCGTGTGGCTAACGAGATCCGTCCAATCATGGTCAAGCCTGATTACCTGCCACTTGTTCACGGTTCTGGTCTTTTCCAGCGTGGTCAGACTCAGGTTCTCTCCATTTGTACGCTTGGCATGCTCAACGAGTGGCAGCGTCTTGACACCATTGAGCCAATGGATGGCAAGCGCTACATTCACCACTACAACTTCCCACCATTCTGCACCGGTGAGACTGGCCGTATGGGCAGCCCAAAGCGCCGTGAGATTGGTCACGGAGCTCTTGCAGAGCGCGCACTTCTACCTGTCATTCCTTCCGAGGAAGAGTTCCCTTACACCATCCGCGTTGTCTCTGAGGTAATGGAGTCCAATGGTTCTTCTTCTATGGCTTCTACCTGCGGTTCTACGCTTTCCCTTATGGATGCAGGCGTTCCTCTAAAGCGTCCTGTTTCTGGTGTTGCAATGGGTCTTATCCAGGAGAACGGCAAGACTGTTGTTCTTACCGATATCCAGGGTCTTGAGGACTTCCTCGGCGACATGGACTTCAAGGTCTGCGGTACCACCAAGGGTATTACCGCAATGCAGATGGACAACAAGGCAACTGGTCTTACTCCAGAGATTCTGCGCAGCGCACTTCTCCAGGCTCAAGAGGGCCGTATGTTCATCTTGAACAAGATGCTCGAGCAGATTCCTGCACCTCGCACTGAGACCAAAGAGACCGCTCCACAGATCATCTCGCTTTCCATTCCAACCGATAAGATTCGCGACGTCATTGGCTCTGGTGGCAAGGTTATCCGCGGTATCCAGGAGGATACGGGCGCAACCGTTGACATCCAGGAGGATGGTACCGTCTTTATCGCTGGTACCAATGGTGCTGCTGAGGCTGCTGCAGAGCGCATCAAGGCCATTGTTAAGGTCCCAGAGGTAGGCGAGGAGTACACTGGTCGCGTTGTTGGTCTTCAGCCATTCGGCGCCTTTGTTGAGCTCCTTCCTGGCAAAGACGGCCTGCTTCACATTTCCCGCGTTGCACAGGGACGTGTCGAGAAGATCGAGGATGTCCTGGCTGTTGGCGATGAGGTCAAGGTTCAGGTCCTTGAGGTAGACGAGAAGGGCAAGATTTCTCTTGACCGTCTTGATAAGCCAGAGGCACCACAGGGTGCTCCAAAGAAGGAGCGCGAGGAGCGTCGCCCACGTCGTCAGAACGACAACGGCAACTCTGAGCGCAGGCAGCCACGCCGTCATCACGACGCATAAACTACGCTCAAACTCAAAGGGTTTCTCGCCACGCGAGGTCTTATAAAACATGAGGTATTGAAGAGAGCTTCGATGCATGTCGGAGCTCTCTTGTTATTCTGTTGAGATTTTGATTCTTTGGGAATATATAGCGTAATACGTGCTGATTTTTTATATAATTAAACAACATGTAGATTTTGCAAAAAGTCTTGTAGACGGCCCTTTGGGTTGCGTCTGTTATAGAAAGTTGTTTTGAAAGGAAAGTTTTTTAATGCCTAAGAAAGACCCAGCTCTTAAAGTCATTCCTATGGGCGGACTTGATGGCATTGGCAAGAACATGACCGTTTTTGAGTACGGTAATGATATGGTGCTTGTCGATGCTGGTTTGATGTTCCCAGATGACGAACAGCCTGGTATTGACCTAGTTTTGCCAGACTACACCTACGTACTAGAAAATGAAGATAAGCTTCGCGGTATTTTGATTACCCACGGTCACGAAGATCACATTGGTGCTCTTCCATACCTGCTTATGGACCTTACTCGTAAGGTTCCAATTTATTCCAGCAAGCTCTCGCTTGGTTTTATTGAAGGCAAGCTTGCTGAGCACAAGATTGTGGGCACTAAGCTTCGCGAGGTTACCGATGGCTCAAAGGTCCAGCTTGGCGCCTTTGACATTACGTTCTTCTCGATGACCCACTCTATTCCTGCAGCTTTTGGTATTCACATGAAGACCCCTGCAGGAACGCTTATTCACTCCGGTGACTTTAAGCTTGACCAGACTCCTATTGATGGCGTGCGTCCAAACTACGCTGCTATTACCAGGTTTGGCTCTGAGGGTCTTGACCTGCTGCTGTCTGACTCCACAAACGCTAACCGCCCAGGCATGACTCCATCTGAGGCTTCCGTTGGTGCAGCGCTTCGTCACATCATCAAAAATGCAACTGGTCGCGTCTTTGTGGCGTCGTTCTCAAGCCACATTCACCGTCTTCAGCAGGTGTGTGACGCTTCTGTAGCGGTAAAGCGCAAGGTTGTTGTTACAGGCCGCTCCATGATTACCAACACCAAGGTTGCTCGTGAGCTTGGCTACCTCAACATTGCCGATAAAGACATCATTGATGCTTACGACGTTGATAAACTTGCAGATGATCGCATTGTTGTTCTCTGCACCGGTTCTCAGGGAGAGCCTCTGAGCGCTTTGGCTCGTATGGCAAACGGAGAGCACAAGTCGCTTTCCATTCGTCCTCAGGACACCGTAATCATCTCCGCAACTCCTGTTCCAGGTAACGAGAAGAGCGTTCAGTCCATCATCAATGCGCTCTCTAAGATTGGTTGCGAGATTTACGACAAATCAAAGGCGCTTGTCCACGTTTCTGGCCATGGTAGCCAAGAAGAGCTCAAGCTTATGCTTGGTATGGCTCGTCCTAAGAACTTTATGCCTGTTCACGGTGAGGCTGTTCACCTGCGCGCTCATGCAGAACTTGCTCAGCAGATGGGCGTTCCTGCAAACCGTATCTTTATTCTGGATAACGGTGACACACTTGAGATGAGAAACGGCAAGGTTACACGCGGTAAGACAGTTGAGTCCGGCGTGGTTTACGTTGACGGCCTCTCTGTCACCGACGCAAACCCTGTTGTTCTTCGTGACCGTCAGCGTCTTTCTCAGGACGGCATTGTCACAGCTGTGGTAACCCTTGTTGGTCGCAATCTCAAGCCAGGTGTTGTTGAGATTTCTGGCCGCGGTGTTTCATTTGCTGATGACGACGAGCTTATGAACGACGCACAGAATCTTGTGAGAAATTCAATTGAAAAGGCCTCTAAGTCCGAAGGCGCAAACATTGAAGCAATGAGAAAGAGCGTTCGTAATGCCCTTTCTAACTTCCTTTGGAGCAAAACTCGTACTCGACCAATGGTTATTCCGGTCATTATGGAGGTATAGGCCCAATGCCCTCTAAACGCACTTCAAACGCAGCAAAAAGAAACTCTAGAAACGCCGCTTCTGCCCAGACAGCAGGCTTGACTCCGCTGCAGAACGACATCATTGGTGTTGTTCTTGCAGTGGTTGCTATTGCCATGTTTTTGTCCATTATTGTCCCTTCTAACGCTGTTATTACCAGCGCGATGGGTCATGGACTCAAACTTTGCTTTGGCACGGGAGCGCTGCTTTTTCCCATTGCAGTTTTTGTCTTTGCTATGACCTTCTTTATGCGCGATGATCAGGGAATTTCTACGCGCATTGCTATTGGTCTTACGCTTGACGTTCTTGCAGCACTTGCTCTTATCTCGCTCAACTTCCCAGGAGCTGAATCTGCTCCAGATATGCTTTTAGGCACAAAAGTCCTTGAGGCTGCTGGTGGCTATGTAGGTGGCGGTATTGCTTGGGTTTTGCTGCGCTTTGTTGGCCGCGTAGTGGGCAATGTTCTTTTAATTGGCTTTATCATTGCTGGCGTTGTTATCTGCGGTTTCTCCATTTCTGACATGGTTGAGCGCGTTAGCTTCCGCCTGGATGAGGCGCGCGAGAATCATCGCTACCGCAAAGAAGAGCGTGCTCTTGCAAAAGAAGAGGCACTCTTTGCTGCTAATGCTCCACAACCTGCAAAGAAGCAGGGTAGACGTGGCGCAAACAACCAGTCTTCACTCTTTGACGAGACCGGTGAAGGGGAGACCACCTATCTGGGCAATCGCAAGACTTCTGTCATTAAGCGTGATGCCCGTCTTTACGAGGAAGAAGAGGCGCAAGAGGACGCAGGAGATGCTCCAACTACGCTCATTGATAAGGCTAAGAACAAGCTGCGTTCTAAGAAGAATGCCCAGCCAGATGATGTAGTTGTCGAGAATAACGATGTTGCTGTAGCTGATGTTGCTCCTACTACAAAACAGGCTAAACCTAAGAGTAAGGCTAAAACTACGCCTGATTTTCTCGCCACACCGGACCAGCTCAAAAGGCCTGGCGATGACGATGAGTCGTATGAGTTACCACCTTTTAGCATCCTGAAGTCAAACAAGAACTCGGCCACTTCTGCCGTAAGCGATGATGAGCTTGAAGCTACCGCACAGAGACTCCAGGCTACGCTTGAGGAGTTTGGCCTCTCCAGCCAGGTAGTAGGCTGGACCGCCGGTCCTTCTGTTACTACGTTTAAGATTTCGATGGGCGAGGGCGAGCGCGTCAACAAGATCACTAATCTTGAGGACGATATTGCGCTTTCACTTGCTGCAAAGTCTGTTCGTATTTTTGCACCAATCCCTGGTACTTCTTTGGTTGGTATTGAGATTCCTAACGAGAAAGCCCAGGCAGTCAACTTGGCTGACGTTCTGCCTTTTGCAAAGGGCGGCCCTCTTGAGTGTGCCTTTGGTCGCGATTCTGAGGGTAAGCCAATTGTTGTTGACCTTGCCAGCCTTCCTCACTTGCTGGTAGCAGGTACTACCGGTTCTGGTAAGTCTGTCCTGCTCAACGCCATTGTCATGTCTATGCTCATGCGCGCAACTCCAGAGCAGGTCCGCCTTATTATGGTTGACCCAAAGCGCGTTGAGTTTACCGGTTACGCCGGCCTTCCTCACCTGTACGTTCCAGTTGTTACTGAGCCAAGGCAGGCAGCAAGTGCTCTTCAGTGGGGCGTCACCGAGATGGAGCGCCGCTTGAAGGTATTTGAGCACTACAAGGTTCGTGACATTAAGACGTACAACAGAAATGTTGATGGCGATAAGTACGCTGACATGGAGAACCCTCCAAAGCACATGCCATACTTTGTTATTGTCATCGACGAGCTTGCTGACCTTATGATGGTTGCGGGCAAAGACGTTGAGTCTTCCATTGTCCGTATTGCTCAGCTTGGTCGTGCTGCAGGTATTCACCTTATTGTTGCAACACAGCGTCCTTCAGCTGACGTTGTAACTGGTCTGATTCGCGCAAACATCGATAACCGCGTTGCACTCTCTGTTGATAACTCTTTGAACTCCCGTATTATTCTGGACCAAAAGGGTGCAGAGCAGCTGCTGGGTAAAGGCGATATGCTGGTTAAGCTTCGTGGTAAGAAGCCTAATCGCGCTCAGGGTTGCTGGGTCTCTGACGAGGAGATCGAGGAGACCGTTAAGTACATCCGTACTCAGCGCGTGGCAGAATATCACGACAACATCTTGACCGTTGCAACTCCAACGCAGGCTGATGGCGTTGGGG